>JAOUDZ010000108.1 GCA_029858965.1 Cyclobacteriaceae bacterium | reverse complement strand
AAAATTGGTCCGGTAATCACTACCACCGATGTTGGTGCCGCCGATCTTGAGCATCGTTTTCAAGGGGGATAACTTGTAATTAATCTGTGCGTCAACTAGACCAAATGAAGGGACGTCCCATATCCCGTAAGAAGACTCCCACCGGAATCCATCCTGGTAACGGAAGTTGATGTTGAACCCCATATTCTTTGTGATCTTGCGGTTGCTGATGCCAACGTTGTATTTATTTTTTGGCGTGTTGAAGTTCGCCCTGAATGCCGGGCTTTCATTGGCTTCGTACTGGGCGAAGCTATAGTTACCACTCAGTACAAAATTCCTGGGTAAATTATACGATAACCCGAGGCCTACTCCATATGATTTCACTTTCTCGGCAGAATTCGTGTAGGGTGAAAATAAGGATCCTGCGACCACGTCTTTTCCCTGATGTTTAGTACCAGCCTTGCTGGCTACAATCTCGCCGCCAATGAAATCTTTGTACTCCGAGTAATATCCGTTCAGGTCGACAAGAAACCTGGTACCGATAAGTCCTTTATAGCCAAGTTCAAAGGCCTGTAATTGCTCTGGCTTTACATAGTCAAAATTTGCAGTTTTGAGAAGAGCTTCATCGCCACTCAACACGTCGCCGGTAACAGGGTCAAGTGCTCCTCCTTTTGACACAAACTCATTATAGGAAGCCTGTGTGTACGCGCCTCCCTGGTGGATACCGTAGCGTTCCGCGTTAGCTTTGGTGCTGCCAAGGAGCGTTCCGCTGGAGGAAGGAAAATAGATGTATTGCGCCTGGGTATCCGGATTCCGGAAACCGGTCTGGAAGGAAGCCCTGATGTTTTGATGCGTGTTGAAGGTATACACGGCAGATATGCGTGGGGTTATATGACCATCAAAATTCTCGTTTTTATCGTATCGGAGGGATCCTGTCAGTTTCAGCGCTTCTGCAATGGTTTTTGCGATCTGTGCGTAGCCCCCGAATTCATTGATCTTGATCCTTTCAAAATTTACACCATCATCCGGGGCCTCGTTGAAGATGGTACCGTTCGAGAAAAGATCATACTGCCTTACATTGCCCCCCACCTGTATTTCTGCCCACTTGATCTGGTTAAAAAACTTATAATTAAACTCGGCATGCTTAAGTTTTGAGTTGTCATAAAAAGAAGCGCCGGGAGGTGTTTTTTGAAAGAAATTTCCTCGCACGGTAGCCATTAATTCATTGAATGCCGGGGTTCCAGGCAAAGGCCTGCCGCGGTCGGCAAAGGCTCTTGCTGACGAAGGGTCGCCTGCGGGAACGCCAGGAACGTATCCCTGCATGGCCAATACGTATTCAGGAACCCATCCACTGCCATCGCTTCTGAGGGACTGATTGTACGTTTCGTTGGCGTATGCACCAAGGGCAGATAAATTGTAGGACTTTCCTGCATCGGTTGCAGAAATATAGCCTCTGACAAAGAAGTTGTCGCCCCGCAATTCAAGTTTGTGAAATTGTTGGTTGAAATCCCTTAGAATATACTTTTCGGTTCCCTGGTAAATAGAACTTCCACCACCATAACGATAGTTGTAGAGTACTTCAAGCTTGTCTGTAATTCTATAGTGTATCGCGGCATCTCCCTTTAATGTTTTGGCATCGCGATTATCCGAGAAGGCTGCCAGCAGATCTTCTTCCTTAAAGCCGGTTCGCGTAATTATTCCAATGCTTGGTACGCCCGGATTTATTCTTGTTTCATCTCCATACAAGTTTAGTCCATCGAAATCAGGATTGCTGCTTAGATCAACTGTTGACTCGGGCCTATTCCTGTCGGTTTTGTAATCGTTTCCCGTCCAGTCGGAAGCTGTCATGTAGGAGAAATTTACCTTGAAGGCAAACTTGTTATTAAAAGCCTTCGCGTACCGTATGCTGTATTGCCCCAGGGGATGTGATCCACCGGCGTCAGAATTCGTTATGCCTTGCTTCACCTGTGCGCTTAAGCCTTGATATTCAAACGGGCTTTTACTTTGCATGATCATGATGCCGTTGAAGGCATTGGGACCATACAATGCTGAGGCAGCACCCGGAATCAACTCCACGCTTTCGGCGTCCAGTTCGCCTATTCCCATAATGCTACCTGTCGGAAAGTTCAGCAATGGGGCTTGTGTGTCCATGCCGTCAACCCACTGCACAAACCTGACGTTGGCGATGGTGGCAAAGCCACGTGTATTTATGGCATTCAAGTTGAGGCTCCCCGAGCTTGATTGTACACCTTTGACATTGGCCAGGGCATCATAAAAATCCGGTGCCGCGGCCATTTTGATGGCTGTCAGATCCATTTTTTCAATGGTGACCGGTGATTGCAAAATGCTTTCTTCCATGCGCGATGCGGAGACTACAATCTCCTGCCCCAGCATGGTTTGCTCCAGCATCATTATGTCCAGGCCATCTGAATTGGCCTCCGTAATGGAAATTTCCTGCGTAGCGTACCCTATAAAAGAAAATACCAGGGTCAGCGGCGGGGAATCTTTAGCTGTCAGGCTGAATTCTCCACTTGTGTTGGTGATGGTTCCCAAAACCGTTCCTTTCACAACAACGTTTACTCCGGCTAATGGCTCGCCATCTGCGCCGTCGGTTACTTTGCCGGAGACGCTGGTTTGCGAAAAGCATATGGAGACCGAAAGCAATGAGAGCAGCAAAGCGGCTGATGAATTTTTGAGTAAATTCTTCATATAGGCTTAAAGTTGATTAAGTATAACACTTGAAGCCAGGCGATGCAGTTTGTTATGCATTCAATGCTTCTTGGACGAAAAGTACAAAAAAAAGGGTAATTACAAACGTTTGTGTAGGGTATTGACTAACGTTTTTAAATCTTTTATTACAACAAATCTGTTACTTTTTTAAGTGCTTCACCAGGCGGTCGCAAAGGTCATTTATTTCAGTTGACATAAATTCATCCCCGGTAGCATTAAGCAGGTTTTGAGATATTCCACCAATGCAGTCAATGTAAAACCGCTTCATTTCGTCCACGGGCATTTCTTTTGTCCAAAGATCAATTCGCAGGGTGTTTTTCTGCATGTGGTCCCAAAGTGCTACACTAATCGCTTTGGTTTCGGCAAGGCCCGGATCAGGATTGTCGGTTGCCTCCCAGTGTATTTTGTCAGGAACGTTATTGTGGTCAAGTTCGACGGTGAAATTGATCTTTGATTTTTTCATGACCGCAAGTTAGCATGCCAACGACTTTTCCGCTTTCTTTTCTGAATTTTTTTCGGCGATCTGCCATTAATCAAACGGAAAGGTTTTCATGTTTGCATCTTCTGCTTAGCCAGGGAAACAAAAAAATCCATTGAAGAAGGATTCTTCAGTGCGCCGGTATTTAATACGGCACGGGGATCTTTTCCCATTAAGACTTTCTTCACCGGAGTCTCCGTTTTCTTGCCACTGATCGTATACGGTATGTCTGGTACGACCAGGATTTCATCCGGCACATGACGCGGACTGTTTTCAGCGCGAATTGTTTCGATGATTTTATTCTTAATCGCTGGTGTAATCTTCATCTCGTTCTGCATTACAACAAACAAGGGCATCCAGAATTCGCCACCTTCCTTTTCGATGCAAATGATCAGGCTGTCTTTCACTTCCTTTATTTTATCAACGGCACGGTAAATTTCGCTGGTACCGATCCGCACGCCGCCGCGATTTAACGTCGCGTCTGATCTTCCGTAAATTATTACGCCAGACCTTTCGGTAACACAAATCCAATCGCCATGACGCCAAATACCGGGAAACATTTGAAAGTAGCTTTCGCTGTAACGTACAAACTGAGGGTCGTTCCAAAAGTAAATTGGCATAGAAGGCATTGGTTCCGTGATTACCATTTCGCCTACTTCTTCAATCACGGATTTACCCATTTCATCAAACGCTTCAAGCTTGCAGCCCAATGCCCTGCATTGAATTTCTCCTGAGTATACCGGCCCGGTTGGATTTCCCCCGACGAAGGCACTGCATACGTCGGTGCCGCCGCTCATTGAAGTTAACCATACATCCCGTTTAACTTCCTGGTACACCCATTCGAATGCTTCAGGAGGTAATGTGCTGCCTGTCGACCCAATCGAACGGAGGGCATGCAGCTTGAATTCTTTCCCCGGTCTGACACCCTCCTTCATGCTTGCTAAAATGTATCCGGCACTGGTACCGAAATGGTGAATGCCGGAATCTTCAATGAACTTCCAAAGTGCGCGTATGTCAGGGTATGCGGGACTCCCGTCATACAAAACCATGGTGCCACCGGCCAATAGACAACCGTGGATGTAATTCCACATCATCCAACCGGTGGTAGTATACCAGAAGCAGCGCTCCCCGGTTTTGTAATCATTGTGAAACGTTCCATACTTCAGCTGTTCCATCAAAATACCACCGTGCGAATGCACGATTGCCTTAGGCAATCCTGTTGTACCGGATGAATAGAGTACCCAGATAGGATGGCTGAAGGGCATGCGCACAAATGCCAAGGGAATGTCTTTATGGTGGATTACTTCAGGCCAGAAAACGATGGGTTTGCTTTCCAGTTGCAGGTCTTTATTTTCAGAAAGGACGATAACCGTTTCTACCGAAGGCAATGATCTGACCAGCGCCTGCACTGTGGTAGTTTTGTCAAATGATTTTCCGCCGTAACTGTATCGGTCTACTGCAATCAATACTTTGGGTTTGATTTGTTCGAAGCGATCAATGACGGCAGTTGTTCCAAAGTCGGGAGAGCAGCTTGACCATACTGCACCCAATGAATTTGCAGCAAGGAATGCAATGGTTGCCTCGGGGATACAAGGCATGTACGCGACAACGCGATCACCAGCCGTGACGCCACGCTGTTTTAAATAATATTGAAGGGATGCAACTTTTTCTTCGAGTTCGTTCCAGCTAATTTCGTTTGCCGCTCCGGATTCAGATTGGAAAATCAGTGCCGGATGAAGCGTTGTTTTTTTTCGGAAGACATGTTCCGCGTAGTTCAGGGACACACCTTCAAACCAACGGGTATATGGCATGGGCTGCGCGCTCCTTACCGAGGCGTAAGTGCCATCGTGGAGGATGTCAAAATACTGCCAAAGGGATTCCCAAAAGGCCTCAAGGTTGTCGACAGACCATTCCCACAATTGGGGATAGCCCGCGAATGGAAGGTTCTTCTCGTTTCTCAGCCAATTTAAAAAATGGCTAATGTTGGCATTTTCAACAAAATCCTTTGACGGGGTCCAGAGGGGTATGTCGTTTTCCATTGTGTACTACAAAGTCCTGGCGCGCGTTCCGCAGGCTTGGTTAATCGTCAAACATCCGCCAGAATCTTCAGTGCTTCAGTCTGGTCCAGATGGAGTTGATTCTTCAGTTCCTCAAGGTCGCTAAACCTGCTGTCTTTTCGTATGAGCTTGTGAAAATAAATCGTTAATGATTCCCCATAGATATCTTTATTGAAATCAAAAATATTCACTTCTATGTTGCGTTTTATGCCCTGCACAGTCGGTCGATTACCAATGTACAACATTCCCTTGAACCGTTTATGTTCGTAGCGGATGGTTACAGCATAGATGGCGTCAACCGGGATAAGTTTGTAGGCCGTATCGATCTCGATATTTGCGGTGGGGTAGCCCAGAATCCTGCCAAGTTTATCACCCAATACTACACGGCCTGTAATACTGTAGGGGTTGCCGAGAAAATGAGTGGCTGTTTCAATATCACCTTCTTCCAATGCTTTTCTGATCTTCGTGGAGCTTACGCCCACATGATCAATATCTTGACGGGGAATTTCTTCAACTTCAAAGCCGTATTTGGCGGCGTTAAGTTTCAATTGATCAAAAGTTCCTTCACGGTTTTTTCCAAAGTGGTGATCGTGACCGATAACGAGTTTTCTTGTACCGATAGTATCCACCAGTATTTGAGTTATGAACGCAAGGGAAGATAGTTGAGAAAATTCTTTTGTAAAGGGAATACGGACAAGGTGCTGAATTCCCTGGGCCTTCAGGCGTTCTGCTTTTTCTTCAAAGGTATTCAACAGCTTAAGGGATGTCTCTTCAGGGTGTAGCACCAGCCGGGGGTGGGGCCAGTAGGTTATGACTACAGTTTCCCCGTTATTTTTCAAAGCTGTTTCCAGCAACCGCGTTAAAATTTTCTGGTGGCCAACATGCACGCCGTCAAATGTACCACTTGTTACGACCGCGTAATCCAGTCGCGAGAAATCCTCAATGCCATGGTAGATTTTCATGATATTCGTTTACGGTCGTTTTCGATTTGAAGTTAGTGATAAACACAAGATGTTAAAAAAAACACGATGCACCATCCTTTCATAACACTACTTCATCAATTGAGACGGCATCATCAAGTTTGAAATTCCCGATACGGGTGCGGCACAATGAAGCCAGGTAAGCACCAACATGAAGGGCATTTCCAAAATCACGCGCTATGCTTCGAATGTAGGTACCCTTGGAGCAGACGATTCGGAAATGGACTTCCGGCAAAGTAATGGAAGTTATTTCAAATTCTTTTATTTCGATTTCACGTGGCTTGAGTTCAACTTCTTTTCCCTGACGGGCGAATTCATAAGCTCTTTTACCACCCACCCTTATGGCAGAGTGCATGGGTGGAAGTTGATTTATCTTTCCCATAAACGACTGGGTTGCTGCATGAATCATCACTGAAGATATCTTACTGATATCTTTTTCTGTACTTACGGCTGTCTCCAGGTCGTAGGATGGCGTAGTTTGTCCCAGCACAAATTTTCCTGTGTATTCTTTCTCTTGTCCCATAAAATCTGCAATCCGCTTGGTCATCTTGCCAACACAGACGATGAGCAACCCGGTAGCCAGGGGATCGAGGGTGCCTGCATGACCTACCTTTTTGGTTTTAAGTTTGTAGCGAAGCTTATTGACAACATCAAATGACGTCCAGCGTAGTGGTTTATTAATGAGCAGGATGCTGCCTTCAGCCGGAATACCAGTATCCATCATAAAATGGTAAGTCCCACACCAAGATAATACAGCATAAGAATGATAGCGCCAACGACAATGCGGTAGTACCCAAAGAGTTTAAAACCGTGACGGGTTAAAAAGTTAATGAATGATTTAATGGCCAGGATGGCGACAATGAAAGCTACAACATTCCCGATGACCAATAGGGTTACTTCATTCGATCCAAAAGTACCGCCTTCTGAATAAAATTTAAGCATCTTGTATACGGTTGCGGCGAACATCGTGGGTACAGCAAGAAAGAAGGAAAACTCTGCGGCTGTTTTCTTATTTAACCTTTGCGTTAAACCGCCAATTATCGTTGCAGCCGATCTTGAAACACCAGGAACCATGGCAATGGTTTGAAAGAACCCGATTTTCAGTGCTGATGGATAGGTTACCTGCTGGTCCAGGAGTGCTTCATTTTTGCTAAAAAGCCTATCGACAAAAAGGAAAAGTACACCGCCAAGGATAAGCATATAACCGACTACATCAACACGTTCAAGCAGCGCATCGATAAAGTCATTGAGCATGAAGCCCAATACTGCAGCAGGCATGAATGCCACCAGCAGTTTTGTGTAGAAAGCGAACGCCGTTCGAAGGGAATTTTTCTCAGGCAAGAACCGCTTCCAATACAGAACAATTACGGAGAGAATGGCACCAAACTGAATTGCTACCGTAAACATCTTGGTGAATGGATCAGCAGCGATGCCCATCAAAGATGAACCGACAATCATATGCCCTGTTGATGATACCGGTAAGAATTCGGTGAGTCCCTCGATTATGGCAAGAATAATAGCATGCAAAATAGACATAGAAAATAATGGGGTTGTGGTCTCTATACCGGTGCAGGAAATCCTTTTGAAATTTCACGTTGCCGCGATCGTCAGGTTAGCTATTTTGTTGGCTTGTGCAGAATAGCAAAAATCTCTATAATGAAGCCACTCATCACCACAATAGGGCCGAGGGTTAGTCCAAGGAATCCAAATCCATGCTGCTGCTTGTCGAGGGACATAATAATGAAGCCGATAACAAGCGTTAATACGCCAATGATCATCAGCTGATAGTTTTTCTTACCAAAGGGAAGTTTATGCTGCATCTTGTGTTAGGTTATCAATATAATTGGTCTAATGACATTCTCAGATATCTTCTGATGGAGAACAGGGTGCTAAGTATTGCAATAACTGTCCCCGTAACCATCAGCACTATCAATAGTGCAATGAACTGTTTTTGATTGTGAAGAAGTGACAAGTCCTGGATTTTGTTTTGGGCGTACCCGGACAAGGCCCATAATATACCGGCGGCTATTAAACCCGCCAAAAACCCATAGCCTGATGCCCGCAACAGAAAAGGTCTGATAATAAACCATTTCCGCGCCCCTACCAATTGCATGCTGCGTATCAGAAAACGTTGCGAAAACAACGCAATGCGTAGTGTATTGTTGATAAGCAGTATCACCGTCAACAACAAAATGGATATAAGGCCTAATAAAATAAGACCAATTTTAGTAACATTGCTATTAACAGACTCGATCAAACCTTCCACGTAGAACACCTGGAAAACACCATTCATACCCTGAATTTCTTTTTTAATTCTTTCAATTTCGGGCATCGTGTGATATTCCCGCCCGATGTTGACGAGATAGGCATCCCGCAATGGATTTTCCCCGATGAAGCTGATAAAATCTTCGCCTGTTTCTTCAATAAACTTCTTTGCTGCATCATCTTTCGAGACATAGACAATTCCCCTTCCGTTTTCCTTGCTTACGTAATCCTGTGAGAGCAGCTTATTTTCAATTTGCAGTCGCTGCGTTTCGGTAAGATTAGCGTTTAAATACACCTGTACTTTGATATTTTGGCGTACCTGGTGTTCGAGTTCCTGAGAATACATAACAAGAATTCCAAAGATCCCAATGACAAGGAGGGAAAGTGTGATGCTGCTCACCACGCCAATTGCAGGGTATCCTCCCAGTTTCTTCTTATTCTTGGGTTGCTCCATTTTAGCGCAAAGTTAGGAGAAAATCTCATATACTGAGGGGGCAAGCGGCGGCGGATTTTGCCCAACCCGGGAAGGGAAATACTTATTCAACGGCTAGTATAGAAAAAAAATAGCCCCGCTTGCGGCGGGGCTATGATGAAGTATCAATTACTGCGATAATCCTTTAATTTCTTGAGTAAGGTCGCGTCGTTGATAGGGGTCAAAGCCTTGACCTTTTCTGTTTCTTCATTCAGCAGGTAATAATTGTCTTTATAAAAGAGGAACATTGTGCGTTTATTGTCGCTGAAGAACTCCATGATTTCATACAGATTTTTTTCAAAAGACCCGTAGAGGTATAATTTACTATTTTTGAATTGGTAATGAAAATCATATTGCTTATCGCTGATTGTTTCAACCACGATTGACGGTGTTGTCGCCGGCACTGTTTCATTTCCTTTCGCATCATCTGCCGCGGTGTTTTCTATTTCCGTCGTTGGATCGAATACATCAAGCTTCGGACGGTCGACCGCCTTTTCTTCAACTTTATTAGCCGGCGAAGGGGAGGCCTCAGGAACGGTGATCTTCTTTTTGGTTTTGGCCGGGATATCAGCCTCGACCGGGACTACCTTTTCCTGTTGCACGGGTTCTTCCAGTCCGGGTTCAATTATTTGAGGCGAAGTCTCTTCGACAACTTCATCAAATATGGGTTGTTGGACCGGTGGGTTGTTGTCTGGTTTGAAGTAGAAGTACAATCCGGTACCCACGATTCCAGCCGCTGCGACCCAAATTCCGATTTGGGTTAACATTGAAGTGCCATTGTTCGGAATTGAGGACAAAGGAATGTTGTTTAACATCTGTTTTAGCTCCGCTACACGTGCCTGACGAATACCTGCAATGATTTTTTGCTGGAGCAAAAACTCCCTTTTAAGTTCGGTATCGGCCGCCAACTTTTGCTCAAAGGAAATTTTGTCCTGCGCATTGAGCCGGTTGCCAATGTATTCGTCCAATAATTCGAAATCCTTTTCTGATGCCATAATCCTAATCTAGAAAGTCCTGTTCTGAATACTGAGATTTCACCAATTCATCAAGTTTCTTTTTGCACTTATACTTTTTTGTTTTCGCAGTATCCGTGTTCGCGAATCCAAGTTTATCAGCAATATCTTGCATCGACATTTCCTCAAAGTAATAAAACATCAAAACCTTTTTACATGTTTCACCTAGTTGATCGATGCACTTGGCAAGGATCCGTTCTCGCTCTGCTGACTCCGTATCCACCATTACGGGTGTGTCTTTTTCCTCACTGGAGAGACGCTTTTTACGGTCAAGTTCCTTCCTCCACAGATTTTGACAGATACTGTATATATAAGTGCTCATTTTGGAGGTCAACACCAGGTTACGAGAAGTCGCTTTCTGCCAAAAAACAACCAATGCGTCCTGATACACATCCCTGGCCTCTTCTTCCGAACCACTATTGGTAATGACAAGTTTTGTCATCATCCGGTAGTACTTCTGATATACGAACTCCAGAGCCTTTTCATCGCCTTTGCAAATGCGTTCAAAGATCTCTTTTTCGTTCATGACTGAGCTTGACCTGTATACCATGGTTTGGTGGCTTAGTAACCCGCTATTGCTTTAATCTTGAATTATTTCCGATAAATCAACATGTAATCAAGTTGATTTCCGCCATGTTTGCGTCCGATAGAAAGGTCCCCAATATCCTCTTACTTTCAAATCACCACCTTCAATCCAAAGTTTGCACCTATATATTCTGCCGTCTTCCGGGTCCAGGATATCCCCTTCGTTGTATTCCAACCCTGATTTCTTCAGGTTTTTTATGATTTCCATCCCAATTATCTTCTTTTGATACCGGTCATCATCTTCCGGACACTTTTCACATATAGGATCAGGATCCGCTGCTACAAAGATTGTTACAATCTTTCCATGAAATCTCCCGTTCGACTCGAATATTTCAACAACTGACTTAATTTCCCCCGTAGCATCATCAACGGTCCTCCACTTGCCTAAGATCGAGGTCTGAGCCTGCATCGAGATGGCTATGAAAAGAAATGGCACGATCAGCTTCATATCATAAATATTAATCAGGGCCTAATGGAAAAAATTGCCGACATGCTTAACTGTACCATACGCCGCTTTTAAACCAATTGTTCTCATTAACGCCTTACCTGAGCTGATCATGATGCAAACAGGGCTCAGCGTTGGGATCGGACTCGATTTTGCCGCGATGGACAGATTCAACAAAGTAACTCTCCGGGCAGTAAGTCTGCGATCAAAGACTTGCGAAAGGTAAAGCAATCTCATCTTTAATGCTCAGCATAATAAGCAAAAAGCTCCGACAATCAGAGCTTTTTGCTGTTCTTATAATAGTGCAAATGGCTACTGAGCCACTATTTCTGTTTTGACTTCGGTTACTTTTTCAATTTTAGGTTTGTGATCGTTGGCGCCGACAGATTTTGCCACCTCATCTGTTACCAGCAATGGCGCGATGACCAGGGCAACTACTGACATCAGTTTCAACAAAATATTGAGTGAAGGACCTGAAGTGTCCTTGAATGGATCGCCTACAGTATCACCAACGACTGCAGCTTTGTGGGGCTCAGACTTCTTGTAATACATTTGCCCGTTTATTTCTACTCCCTCTTCAAAGCTCTTTTTGGCATTATCCCATGCACCACCGGCATTGGATTGAAATATCGCCATCAACACGCCGCATACCGTAACGCCGGCGAGCATACCACCCAGGGACTCCACGCCAAAACCGGGAAGGAAAGCAATAACAACAGGAACGACGACAGCCATCAGGCCAGGAAGAACCATTTCTCGGATTGCTGCCTTCGTGGAGATCTCTACGCACTTGCCGTATTCGGCTTTTCCATCAGCTTCATGGAATGTGTTTTGATCTTCTGCAGACCATTCTTCAACAGGTTTATCGCCATGCTTTCGCATAAGATCAAGCGCTGCCTTTAGTGCAGGGATCGTAGTGAATTGTCTTCTTACTTCTTCAATCATTGCCATGGCTGCACGGCCCACAGCACCCATCGCGAGTGCCGAGAACACAAAGGGGAGCATACCACCGATAAACAGACCGGCCATAACATTGGCTTTGGATACGTCAATGGTACTAAGGTGTGCGGTCGTCATAAATGCGCCAAACAGTGCCAGGGCTGTGAGTGCAGCTGAAGCAATGGCAAATCCTTTACCAATTGCGGCAGTAGTATTACCAACAGCATCGAGTTTATCTGTCCTTTGACGAACTTCTTTGGGGAGTTCCGCCATTTCTGCAATACCTCCCGCGTTATCTGAAATTGGGCCATAAGCATCTACGGCGAGTTGTATTCCGAGATTGGAAAGCATCCCAACGGCTGCAATGGCAATTCCATAAAGGCCACCAAAGTTGAATGCGCCAATTATGGATAGTGCGATAATAATAATCGGGATTGCCGTTGACATCATTCCAACACCGAGGCCTGCAATGATGTTGGTGGCTGCACCCGTTGAAGATTGTCTCACAATTGAGTTGACTGGTCCTTTACCCATTGCGGTATAATGTTCTGTAACAAGTCCCACCAAAACGCCACCAATGAGTCCGATGATCGTAGCCCAGAATACACCCAGCGCTGTATAATGGTTTCCTCTTTCCGGATCTGCCCATGCGTACAATGGATCTTTAAACCACCACTCTGCAGGAAGCATCCAGGTGATGATGAAATAGGAAGCAATAATCATTATAATAGAGGATACAAATTCGCCCATATTCAAAGCGCGTTGCGGGTCTCCACCTTCCTTGACCTTCACGAAAAAGGTTCCGATAAAGGACATCACGATGCCAACACCGGCCAACACCATAGGCAGGAATACGGCCGAGAGTCCATTGAAATTATCCGTAAATCCAGGAACCATAAAAGCAGCGCCCAGTACCATGGTACCGATGATGGACCCAACATAAGATTCAAACAAGTCTGCACCCATGCCCGCTACATCGCCAACATTATCGCCCACGTTATCGGCAATAGTTGCCGGATTCAAAGGGTGATCCTCGGGGATGCCGGCTTCAACTTTGCCCACTAAATCAGCACCCACATCAGCTGCCTTGGTATAAATACCTCCACCGACACGTGCGAAGAGGGCTATTGATGATGCGCCAAATGAAAAACCTGTTATGATGGTTATTACCTGATTCAAGCTCATCTGGTCGCTCACCCCAAACATGTTTGAGTATACAATAAATAGTGTGCTGAGGCCCAAAACCCCAAGACCTACCACGCCCATGCCCATTACTGAACCACCGGCGAAGGCCACTTCAAGCGCTTTTCCCAGGCTCGTACGCGCAGCATTGGTCGTTCTCACGTTTGCCTTTGTGGCTACTCTCATGCCGATGAAACCGGCCAGCGCAGAGCACAAGGCTCCAAAAACAAAGGAAAGCCCGATCAAAGGGCTGGAATGCTCGCTATTGGCTGTAAAAGCAAGCAGCAGGGCAATAGCAACAACGAAAATGGACAATACTCTGTATTCAGCCTTTAAGAATGCCATAGCGCCTTCTGCGATGTGCCCGGCAATTTTCTTCATTTTGTCTGTCCCTGCATCTTGTTTATTGACCCAGGCACTTTTCCAAACAACGAAGAGCAGGCCAAGTACTCCGAATATTGGCAATAGGTAAAGAATGTTTTCCATGATGATTTAGGTTTTCAAATAACTGGATAAAACCAGTTTTCAGCGTGAATACAGTTTTAAAAGTGTCGCAAATATAGGAGAAGAAGTATAACCGGCAAAATCCTTGTTTTAGGTTATTATACGCTGAACATTTGCTTCAAGGCACCCCACAGGCTTTTCTTTTTTGCCTCATTTAATTGATCCAGCGGGTCAGCCTGTATGATTGAAATGCCGTGAAAAACGAGCAGCTCATATTGGGTGGGTATGCCTTTTATACCAGCACCGAATGTGATGATTTGCCTGGGCTTGTACGCCACCAGATCAGCCAAGTCAAACTCCTGAAGCGTTATGATCTGAACAGCAGCCAGGCTTAGTTTTACTGAGCCCATAATTTTCTCCAGCAACGATTGATCTGCTGTGGAAATTTCGTCCCAGTTCCTGGAGAGGATTACCAATACTTTTGGGCGCAGCATGTAAATGTCCTCATGATAGAGGTCTTGAAGGGGAAAGAATTGATTCACGATTGCTTAATATCAAAGATTGATTTTAATTCATTTG
>JAOUDZ010000107.1 GCA_029858965.1 Cyclobacteriaceae bacterium | reverse complement strand
AACCAATCGCATGGCACTCAGCAGCGTTCAAGATTCTACTTTAGTGATGCATCGCATACCGCTTTTGCTGGGCGATTCGCAAGCCAAAGTCTTGAAAAACTGGCGCATACGGCCATGGTTATTTGCGCTGGTCTTTGGCGATTATCCAGCATATCTCACCGTCTTACGATTGGGCAATATCGTTATGTTGGGAACACCTTGCGATTTTTCAGGTGAGTTTGATCCTTCACTGGATCTACTGGCGGCGAGCCACGGCTTACAATTAATGGTTACAAGTTTTAATGGCGGGTATGTTGGCTATGTTACACCCGACAAGTATTACGATGTTGACCATTATGAAACGCGGCTGATGAATTGGTATGGGCCAGGCAATGGAGAATATATGAAACGATGCATGGAACAGTTGTTGCTGACTGTGGCTGGGAATAAGGAAATTGTGAAGGGGGCAGCGGCAAATGATTAAGAGAAGGAGCAATAACGAACACATGCTATACAGGCTTCCCCCGATATGGACCATCCAATCAATAACCTTAGTATCCATTGTCGCGCTATTGTTTTCTTGTCAAAGACCTTCTGAAACACATACTGACGCATGGGATTCTACTACTTTCTATTTCGACTGGAATGCATTGGCATCGCAATTGGTACAACGGATGCGACTCGAGCCGGGTGAAAAGGTTCTGTTGGTAGCTCGTCCGGGGAAGTTCGATCCTTTAATACCCCTGCTAAAAGACTGGATTGAAGAGGCGAATGGAGAATTTCTCGGAACCATCAGCGTAGATTCCACGAATTCTCCAGAAGCATGGAAAACGCCATTTACGAGCATTGCAGAAGGAAGCTCTTTTGATGCTTTGGTGGAACGGTTTAAAGCAGTGGATATCGCCATCATGCTGCCAGGCACCTCTGTAACTGACCGTCCCTATGCAGCTATGCAGGATGTGCTGCGGGGCGGGCATGGCCGAACAATTCACTTTCATTGGGCTGGTGCATACGCGCTTTCTGGTTCATTGCTGGAGGTCACCACAACTGTGGACAGCATCTATCAGAACGCAATTTTCGCAACGGATTACAGGCGGCTTGCTGAGCTTCAAAATTATTTCGAGGAATTCTCCCGCAGGCACGGGATTCGAGTCACGACACCGCAGGGAACAGACATCACGTTTGCGCTGAAAGACCGGCCGGTCACAAAGCAGAATGGAGATGCTTCCCGTGACAGAACACGCTACGCAAGAAATCTGATCGACCGGGAAATAGAAATTCCCGCAGGAGCCATTCGCGTTGCGCCAATAGAGGAGACCGTTGAAGGTAAAATCGCATTTCCCAAAACAGAGTGGAGTGGTGAAACGGTTACCGGCTTGGTCCTGACTTTCAAAGCCGGGAAAATTATTGGCATGAAAGCGGAGACTGGGCTGCAAGCTGTACAGGCTGAATTGAAAGCAGCGGGGCCCGCTGGGTATGCATTCAGAGAATTTGCTTTAGGCTTTAATCCATTGCTGGCAATTCCTACAGATAGTCCGAAATGGATACCCTACTATGGCTATGGAGCAGGTGTTGTTCGATTGTCTTTAGGTGACAATACGGAGTTGGGGGGAAAGGTTGGTGGTGGTTATGTGCGCTGGAATTTTTTTACGGACGCTACAGTAAAATTGGGTAATACTGTGATTGTTGAGGATGGTAAAATGCTTCAATAGCACCGGTATCCCTGCAAGATTACACCCGCTATGCGCAAGCTATCGCATGGTCACAAGAATTACGTCTCCAACAACATTGTATCGCAATCACGTGAGTAAGGCAGGGTGCTTCATCAAGTTCCGGATGGATTGTGATTTTTTGAATGCATTGGCATTGTTTTCAGGATTTGAAAATCGCTGTTGCCAAACCCAAGGAGCACTTTTGATGAGATGTGGGAAGGCTATTTTCAGAAGCAGGTTCAATTCCTTTCATAAACAAGGTAGAATAATGAATTAATCAACTGGTTTCTGCCGTTCATCCCGAACTTTAAGGATCATTTTGCGAAATTATTTGGCAGTGATGCGCTACAGTAGCCTCTGGCATACCAATGAATGTGTTTTAAATACTATTGTTGAACTGTTCCCTGAAGGAAGGAATAAAATAGTAAAATCATTTCTTCAAACGTTTGATATTTTGTTACCTTCACTGGCAAACAGTACGCACCTTTGCGTGGAAGGGATGCTTCAAAAACCAGGCACGATAGCGAGATCGTATAGACTTGTAGTGGTAGGTTGCGACAGGGCAAACAATTGATCAACCTGTACCAGTGCCGATGTTTTCTAAAAAATGATATGCAAATGAGGAGGAAAAAGGAAATTCGTAATAATTATTAATTTACACATATGAACAAAAACCGCAGTAAGGCTATTTTATTATTATCGACCCTGTTATTTTCTTTCCTTTTGGAAGCATGCCGGGAAAAGGAATCGGCTTCAGGCACAGGGGGTGACCCCAAAGTCGAGAAACTCAAGCTGCTGCCGGGATTTAAGGCGGAGCATCTCTATAGCCCCAGCGCACATGAGCAAGGCTCCTGGGTAGCAATGACCTTTGATCATAAAGGAAGGATGATTACCGCTGACCAGTATGGTGCTTTGTACCGGACCATATTACCTCCGATTGGCGATACTATAGGCCTGAAGGTAGAAAAACTTATAATTGGATCAGCGGCAGATCGGAATGCGGACACCACAACACTTAAGATAGGAATGGGCTATGCGCAGGGTTTGCTTTATGCCTTCAATAGCCTGTATGTTATGGTCAACCACAACAGCGATAAGGACTTCGATAAGGATACCGGGCTTTACAGGCTTCAGGATACAGACGGAGATGACCAGTTCGACAAGATTACTTTGCTCAAAGCCCTGAAGGGCGAACCAGGGGAACATGGTCCGCACAGTCTGGTCCTTGCGCCCGACAAAAAATCCATTTACCTGACAGCAGGGAACCACGTTGATGTTCCTGCAATGGATGTCTATCGTGTTCCACCTGTATGGCAGGAAGATAATTTGTTTCCCCAAATCAAAGATCCCAGGGGCCATGCGAACAGCCGCAAAGCCCCGGGCGGTTGGATAGCGCATATTGATTCATTGGGAGAACGATGGGAGTTGGTAAGCGCTGGCTACCGCAACGAGTTTGATTTAGCATTCAATGATGCGGGCGATTTGTTTACCTACGATTCAGATATGGAGTGGGATTTTGGCATGCCATGGTACAGACCTACCCGTATTTGCCATGTGACCAGTGCGAGTGAATACGGTTGGCGCACAGGGAATGGAAAATGGTCACCCGATTACCCTGATAACCTGCCACCGGTGCTAAACATTGGACAGGGCTCGCCGACGAACCTGATTAGTGTTGCGAATGCCAATTTCCCTCAGCAGTTTAAGAAAGGTTTGTTTGCATTTGATTGGAGTTTTGGCATTATCTATGCCATTCATCTTGAATCCCAAGGCGCTTCTTATTCCGCAACCGCAGAGGAGTTTCTTTCCGGGTCGCCCTTGCCGCTGACAGATGGTGCTATCGGTCCGGATGGAGCCTTGTATTTCTTAACGGGAGGAAGGAGACTGGAGTCTGATCTCTACCGTGTATATTATAGTGATGCGCAGCTCAACAATGGTGGCACAGCAGCCAATGGAAATCTTGTAGCAGCTGAAATAAACGACGTTAACAAACTCAGACGAACGCTTGAGCAATATCACGAACAGAAAAGTGGAGCGGTGGAGGCGGCATGGCCTTACTTGAAACACGAAGACCGTTTTGTGCGCTTTGCCGCAAGGTTGGCGGTAGAACACCAGCCAGTTAGCGAGTGGAAGGAACGGGCTTTAAAAGAAAACGATCCTGTAATCCTTACACAAGCCATGATAGCACTTGCCCGACACGGGAATATATCATTCAAGAACAGCATGCTGCAGGCACTCATCGCAATTGACTACTCAGCGCTATCACCAGCCCAGCAGATCGATTTGCTCCGGGCCTTTGAATTGATCCTATATCGGATGGGCAATCCCGAAGGTGAAATGAGAAATAAGGTAATTGCGTTTCTGAACCCGCATTATCCGGCACAGACAAATGATCTAAATCGCTCATTGAGCAAGGTTCTTGTCTTTTTGGAAGCGCCGGGTGTGGTAGCCAAAACATTGAAGTTATTGGCAGACGCACAGGATGATCCTCTGGATAAAACGGTTAGTGCCTCGAATGATCTTATCATGAGAAATCCGCAATACGGATTAGACATTGCTGCAATGCTTTCAAAGGTACCACCGAGACAGCAGACCTATTACGCTACCGTGCTAAGTGAGGCCGAGACAGGATGGACTCCTGAGCTCCGCGAGCAGTACTTCATGTGGTTTGACAAGGCCTTCACCTTTCAAGGGGGTAGAAGTTATATTGGCTTCATAGACAAAGCAAGAAAGGGGGCATTGGCCCATGTTCCGAAAGATAAGTATGACTTCTATAATAAACTTTCCGGAGACTCATTGCTAACAGCTTCAGGTAATGACCTGGCAAACCTACCATCCCCCGAGGGACCGGGAAGAAGGTGGACCATGGAAGAAGCGATGCCCTTGCTAAGTGATGGACTGACCAACAGGAATTTTGAAGAGGGGAAGAAGATGTTTGCAGCTGCCCTTTGCAGTTCGTGTCATATGATGCAAGGTGAAGGTGGGAGCATCGGCCCTGATTTAACACAACTCGGCACCAGGTTTACTGAAAAGGATATCCTTGACCATACCATCAACCCAAGCAAGGAAGTTTCTGATCAGTATGCAGCGACCATTTTTTCGATGAAGGATGGTAGTTCGGTTTTGGGCAGGCTCACCAATGAGGATGATGAAAAGTTTTATATTTCTCAGAACCCGTTTGCGCCACAAGTGCTGCGTGCGATCCCAAAAGATGAAGTAATCTCAACCAAACAATCCCAGGTTTCATTAATGCTACCTGGACTTATTAACCGGTTAAATGAAGAGGAACTGAAAAACTTGTTGGCTTACCTGGTAGCGGGCGGTAACAAAGATGATAGAGTGTTTTCGGGAGATGGCGCGACATCTACAAAGTGAAGGATATAGGTTTAAACAACAACTGCATGCTCAAAGAAAGCAACTTACTGTCAATTCAAGTCGCCCTTATTGCTTTGACGCTGATGGCGGCGAGCTGCAAAACGCCTGTCATTGCGCAGGCAAAAAAAGACGGGTTCATCAGGATATTTGATGGTAAGACCCTTAAGGGCTGGGAAGGGGACCCCCATTACTGGCGTGTTGAAAATGGGAATTTGACAGGAGAAATTACGGCGGATAAGCTTTTGAAGAGCAATACCTTTGTGATCTGGCGGGGTGGAGCGCCAACTGACTTTGAGTTGAAACTGGAATACCGAATTTCAGTCGATGGGAATAGCGGAATCAATTACAGAAGCGAGCAACTAACTGAACCACCATACGCATTAAGGGGGTATCAGGCGGATATCGATGGAAAAAATCGTTATACGGGTCAGAACTATGAGGAGCGTGGAAGAACAACGCTTGCCTACAGGGGTCAAAAGGTAACGGTGAATTCACCGGAGGATCCAACGGCTTTGGTGAGAGATAACGTTAAGAACAACGCATGGACACATACAGTGCTGGAAGGATCATTGGGCAACATTGATTCATTGCGCACACACATCAAGGTCGATGATTGGAATGAGTGCCATTTGATTGTGAAAGGTAACAGACTGCAGCATTACATTAACGGCGTTTTGATGAGCGATGTCACGGATAATGATACTATAAACCGAAAAATGGGGGGCTTGATCGGCGTACAGGTTCACGTTGGCCCGCCCATGAAGGTTGAATACAGGAATATTTTACTGAAGCAACAATAGGATTTTAATGCGGTCATGAGCGAGATAGCAGATTTGAAAAATGAACGATGGTGGGGTAAGATATCCAACCGGGCGCAACTGGGAGGAATAGAAACTGCTGTGATCGACGATGGTGCCGGGCGCGGAACCCGAATTGCCTGGATTAATACCGGGTCCGGGTTGCGTTTCAAAGTAATCATCGACCGCGCGATGGATATTGCAGATGCTTTTTATAATCAACATAGCCTCACGTGGTTGAGTCACGCAGGCATTAGGCCACCGGAGCCTTTTTCGAACCGGGGCCTGGATTGGCTCAGAACATTTGGCGGTGGCCTTCTCACCACCTGTGGGCTAACACATGTTGGTGGTCCGGAGACAGATGAGAATGGCGAGCGCGGTCTGCATGGCTTAATCAGCAATATTCCTGCAGCAATAGAATCCATCGTGCAACCCGATCTTTCAGCAGGCAACCTGGAGATGCATATCACAGGAAGGGTGATGCAAACAACTGTATTCGGCCCCAGCCTGGAGCTAAAGCGCACCATATCTGCAACACTCGGAAACCCGGCAATCCGGATTCATGATGAAATAACAAACCGTGCCAATACCCCAACTCCACATATGATCCTTTATCATTTGAATTTTGGATGGCCTTTGGTCGATCAGGGTACTGATATCCTTTGGCAGGGTGCCTGGAAATCAAGCAAAGGGATTGCTGACAAAATCTTCCGGGAAGGAAACAACTTTAGAAAATGTCCACCGCCGCTGGATAACCATAATGGGACGGGTGAAGAAGTTGCTTTTATCGATGCTACCCCAGACCCCGCGGGAGACTGCGTTTGCGGACTTCATAATTCACGACTTGGAATTGCGGTTGCCATACGGTTTAAAAAGGAGCAACTACCCTGGTTAACCAACTGGCAACACTGGGGTAAAGGTGAGTATGTTACTGGTCTTGAGCCAGGAACAAACCCCCCAATTGGACAAGCTAAAGCGCGGAAAGAAAATTCGCTCATACACCTGGCACCCGGAGAATGTCTTTCCTATGATCTTGAAATTGAAGTATTACAGGATGAAGCCGGGATCCATAGATTGTTACACAGTACTACACAGTTTGACTAATTAACCATGATATGAAAACAACAGAAAAAATAAGTCTGGCCGGCAAAGCATTGGAACAAGGTAAAGGGATATTGCGATTAGCCCCAACGTGGGTGCCGCGTTCATTCTGCGTGCCAGGAAGAAGAATCAAATTGCATCCTGATGATTATTATGTGCTTGGCGGACAGCGCGGGGGTATTGATGAGCGGTGGCTGTCCTCTACAACACCCGCTAAAAATGGCCCGTTGACCGGTGAAAATGAAGGCTTGAGTGCTGTCGTCTTTGCTGATGGCAAGAAAGAACTTCAACTATTATTAAAGGATGTTATCGATGAACTCAAAGGTGAACTGATCGGAGACCGTCTCTGGAATAAGTATCACGGCTGGGCTATGTACTCAAAATTCTTTGATAACATGGGTCCGTTACCCCATCATATTCACCACAGCGATGAGCATGCGGCCCGTATTGGTCAGTTGGGCAAACCTGAAGCTTACTATTTCCCTCCGCAATTGAATAACCATGGGGGTGATTTTCCGTATACTTTTTTTGGTATTTCTCCAGGCACGACAAGAGAGGAAATCAGGCAGTGCCTCGTTAATTTTACGAAAGGTGACAATAAAATCACGAACTACTCCCAGGCTTTCAGGCTTGAACCAGGAACAGGTTGGGACGTGCCACCGGGAATGCTGCATGCGCCGGGAAGCCTATGCACCTACGAACCTCAGAAAGCTTCTGATGTTTTCGCGATGTATCAATCGCTGGTGAATGAAGCAATCATCCCCGAAGAATTGCTGTGGAACGGAACGCCACCCGACAGAATCGGGGATTTTGACCAGCTATTGGAGGTAATCGACTGGGAATTGAACGTTGATACACAGTTAATGCAAAACCGTTTCATGGGGCCCAAGCCGGTGCGCCCATTGGCTGAAATGAATGCTGAAGGGTTTATTGAAAACTGGGTGTGTTATAAATCTGCTGCCTTTAGCGCCAAGGAATTAACTGTGTTCCCGGGCGCGACAGTGACCATTAAGGACAGTGCCGCGTATGGTATGATCATGATGCAGGGCCATGGTAAAATGGGAGAATGGAATGTTGAGACGCCTGCATTGATACGCTACGGACAGCTTACAAACGACGAATTCTTTATCAGTGAAAAAGCAGCACGGCAGGGTGTAGCGATTACCAATGCATCTACCACGGATCCGATGGTTATGCTGAAGCACTTTGGTCCGGAGAATCCCGATCTGAAGTTATAAACCTGTGCCAGGTTTTGCTGAGCTGACACCGATAAATTATCATATACTATATGTCCTAACCTTAACTATATTTATTTATGCCTGAGAATAACTACCCCAAACTACACAATGCTACATGGCCTGGCATTGTAGGAAAAGGTCCTGATTCAGAGCCACCTATTCCTTTCGACAAAATGCTTCAAATGACTGCGGCTGCGGAAGTTGACGGAATCAAATTTGATGGTGTTGATCTGGGTCTGCTTGAACCGCACATCGATCTTGTCGCCAGTTCTGATGATGATATCAAACGACTCGCTGATAAGTTTGCATCCTTAAAACTTTCTGTCGGCAGCCTGGTCGCACCAATATGGGGTGGTCCCGCTATGGGCAGCAAAGAAGAGCGTGCCACCTTTGTGGAAATGGTTCGCAAGTCTTGTCACTTTGGGAAGAAGTTGCGTGATCTTGGTGTGCGTCCTTATGGAGTGGTTCGCATTGATTCGGCAAGCAATCCGACCGATTGGGCAAAGGACCCGGAAGGCAATACGAAACTCATTGCGCAGACCTTTCGCGAAGCTTGTGACGTTGCGGCTGACTATGGCGAGAAACTAGCCGCTGAAGGAGAGATATGTTGGGGTGGAATGCACAGTTGGAAAACGATGGTAGCGTTATTAGAGGCCGTCGATCGCCCAAACATCGGCTTCCAGGCAGACATGGCCCACACTTTATTATACCTATTGGGATATAACCGCATAGAAGATCGGATTCTACCTGAAAACTTTGATTGGAGCGATCGGAAAACACTTACAGATGGCTTAAAAAAAATAACGAAAGCGCTTCGGCCCTGGACAATCGATTTTCATGTGGCACAGAATGATGGTACCGTTTTTGGTTCAGGGTCACACGACAAAACCGGTAGACACTGTCAGGCCATGGACCCCAACGGGAAGCTCGATATCGCAAATGATGCGGGATATTGGCTACGCGATGAAAATGGTAACCTCACCAAAGCTTTCAGACACATCTGTTGGGATGGGTGCATGTTCCCGAATGCGGTAATGACGCAGCAGCAGACGTGGAATGATGTGCTTGCTACGATGATAAAGGTCCGTCAGTTGCATGGCTGGTACGAAAATGAATAGCATCAGTTTGTGTGCGAAGACTAAATAATGATTTTTGTAAGGAAGCTTAATAATGCGTCCTTACCAATAAACGATTTAAACAGGTGCCAAATGAATAATAAAAAAGAACTGAGAATTGGATTGATTGGATGCGGATTTATGGGGCGTACCCATTCCAACGGTTATAAACGTGTTGGGGATTTTTTTCCTGAATTGGCTTATCGGCCTGTGCTGAAGGCCGTTTGTGCACGCAGCAAAGATCGGGCAAAAGCATTTGCTGAACAGTGGGGATACGAGTCATTTGAAACAGATTGGAAAGTGCTCATTGCCCGAGATGATATTGATGCGGTGGATATTTGTACCCCAAACGCCAGCCATGCAGAAATTGCAATAGCTGCTGCAGCAAAAGGTAAAATGATACTATGCGAAAAACCACTTGCCCGAACGTTAGCAGAGGCGAAAACGATGACCGACGCAATTGAAAAGGCCGGTGTCAAAAATACCGTATGGTACAACTACCGCAGGATACCCGCGGTTACCTTGGCGAAACAGATTATTGACTCCGGCAAACTCGGTAAGATTTTTCATTACCGGGCAAACTTCTTGCAGGACTGGACGATCAGTCCGGAACTTCCGCAGGGTGGTGAGGGATTGTGGCGTTTGGATGTTGATGCAGCCGGATCGGGTGTGACCGGAGACTTATTGGCGCATTGTATTGATACGGCGATGTGGCTGAATGGCGGTATTCAAAATGTGTCTGCCATGACAGAAACATTCATCAAAGAGCGGGTGCACCAGGAGAGTGGTAAGGTGCAGAAGGTTGGGATTGATGATGCTTGTATTTTTCATTGTCGTTTTGACAATGGTTCTTTGGGTCTCTTTGAATCAACCCGCTATGCCCGTGGGCATAAAGCACTCTACACATTTGAAATCAACGGTGAACACGCATCCATTCGATGGGATCTTCACAACATGAACCGGCTTGAATATTTTGATCATGGTGATGATTCCATTGTTCGTGGATGGCGGTCAATTCTGGTTACGGATGGGGATCAACCCTATATGAATAAATGGTGGGTTCCCGGATTATCAATCGGTTATGAGCATAGCTTTGTTCATCAGGTCGCTGATTTTCTCAAAAGCCTGGAGACCGGAGCGCCTTGTCATCCCACCTTTGCGGATGCACTGGAAACACAAAAGGTTTGTGAGGCTGTTTTAGCTTCGGCCGCGAGCCGCAGTTGGAAGGAAACGGGTGTGGTAATTGATTGAAGTTTCCCGGAAAGCACGAAAAACAAAAAAAATAACGATTGGAGTATACCCTGATCGTTATTTTTTTTAAAAACCAGACTCCAATGATCCTTGCCATCGAAAATGATAGTCTCCTTGTTAGTATAAAGTCAAAGGGGGCGGAACTCTTTAGTATTGTAAATAAAGAAACTCGTCTGGAATATATGTGGCTTGGCGACCCGGCATTCTGGGGTAAAACGTCACCTATATTATTTCCTGTAGTGGGCACATTAAAGGGAGGTACATATTTGTACAATAACCGACAATACGCCCTGGCACGACATGGTTTTGCGCGAGATGGAGAATTTGAAGTAACCGCATCGGGTGAAGACCAGTTGACTCTTGCAATGGAAAGTACACCAGCGACGATGAAAAACTATCCTTTCTTATTTCGGCTTGAGGTGCGCTATCAGGTAATTGGGAATTTTCTTGACGTAACCTATACTGTGCGGAATGTGGGAGATCGTGTGATGTATTTTTCTATCGGGGGGCACCCTGCTTTTAAAGTTCCCTTGGTAAATGGTACGCGCTATAACGATCATTATCTTGAGTTCAATAAAACTGAGAACACACCGCGATGGCCGATTAGCGAAGATGGACTCATTATGACCGATCCTGTTGCATTTCTGGAGAATACCGACAAGATACATCTGAGTAAAACGCTTTTCCAACAAGATGCCCTCGTGTTCAAGGATTTGCATTCAGACGTTGTTTCGCTTAAGGCTGCAACGCATACACATGGGTTGGATTTTCATTTTGCAGGATTTCCATTTCTCGGTATTTGGGCGGCAAAAAATGCCGATTTTGTTTGTATCGAACCCTGGTGTGGTATCGCTGACTCAGTGACCCACAATCAACAGTTTATCCTGAAGGAAGGAATAGAGAAAATTGAACCGGATGAATCCTGGTCAAGAACATGGAAGGTTAGATTCTATTGACGGCCAACTGAAGCCGTTCGCGGTAATATCTGCTATATGGATTGTTTAGAGGGCTAGCTGCTGATTCGTTATATTGCGCCAAACTTTCATGGACAACAGGAAACACTATCTTGCCGCAATCGTTGCGTTTGTGATATGGGGATTTTTCTCTATTCCGCTGCGTGCACTTAGCGATTACGGAGTCGGTGAAATTCTTTATTTCAGGATTCTGTTTTCCGCGCTCGTCTTAATTGTAATCGTTTTGACCATGAAGCGGGGTGATGTTTTGAGGGACCTCAAATTCCTGAAGACATTCCCTCCACGTGAGAGAAGGAAAGTAATTATGTTGACCATGGGCGGTGGTGCCTTGCTGATTGTGAACTGGCTTCTGTTTATCTATATTGTCAATAACATTAACATAAAAACGGCCTCCTTTTCCTACATGATTTGCCCTGTGATTACTGCGGTTTTGGGATTTATTTTGCTAAGGGAAAAGTTGACCGTCCTGCAATGGGTGGCCGTGGGATTGTGTGCCATCAGTTGCGTTTTGATCGGGATGAGTTCTGCGCTCGAACTTGGCTACAGCTTCTTAACGGCATTTGTCTTCTCTTTGTATTTGGTGTCCCAGCGGAGAAATCAGGGCTTTGACCGGATGATTATTTTGGGGATTCAGGTACTCTTCGCTTTTTTGATACTCAATGTGTTCTATTCATCGCTCATCGGGAAGCTTCCTGCAGCGATGGAATTTTATACCATCATGATGCTCATTGCCATCGTTTTTACCGTCCTCCCTTTATTCCTGAATCTATACGCACTCAACAGAATCAATTCGGCTACAATTGGTATCTTGTTGTACTTAAATCCGGTCATCAATTTTACGGTTGCCTTTGTCGTGTTCCATGAACATGTCAATCTTATGCAGGTAGGAGGGTATACTATTATCGTAATCGCATTAGTTCTTTTCAATATGCCAACCATCAGGAAGTACCAGCTAGCGATGTCAGATAGGTTTAAATGAGGGATCTTCCTTGAAATCACAGCAACATATGAAGCACATCACGCTGGATAAAATTCTGGATATTGATTACCCAATCATTGTTGCGCCAATGTTCCTTATTTCAAATGCAAAGATGATTAAGGCTGCATTGGCGCAAGGCGTTACAGCAGCTTTTCCTGCGTTGAACTACCGGACGGATCAGCAGCTGCGGGCAACGATCCTCGACATCAAATCCGCCACGACAAAACCTTTCGGTGTCAATTTAATTGTTAATAAATCCAACCCGAAATACAAAAGTCAACTGAAGACTCTGTTGGAATTAAAAGTTGACTATATCATAACTTCACTGGGAAATCCCAGGGAAGTTATTGATTCATGCCGCCCGCTGGGCATTAAAGTTTTTTGTGATGTTGTAGATTTGAAGTATGCAAAGAAGGTGGAAGATCTTGGAGCCGACGCGGTTATTGCTGTGAATAGCAGGGCTGGAGGACATGCCGGCAATATTCCGCCCAAAGAACTTGTCACCATGCTTGCAGAAAATTGCACGATTCCTGTAATCTCTGCAGGGGGAATCGCAACCGGACATGACTTATATGAGGTAATTGATTGGGGGGCCGCGGGAGCATCCATTGGTACGCTGTTCATAGCCTGCGATGAGGCTGATGTTTCACCGGAGTACAAGCAGGCCATGGTCGACTATGGAGAAAAGGACATTGTGCGTACGACAAAGTTATCGGGCTCGCCGTTAACCGTTATTAATACGCCTTATGTTCAACAGTTGGGAACCAAGGCCAATATTTTGGAGTATATTCTAAATAACAATAAAACTTTGAAGAAGTACGCTAAAATGCTTATTGCGTTGCGTGGCATGAAGCAGGTTGAAAAGGCGGCGTTTGGCGCTACCTACAAAACTGTTTGGTGTGCTGGCCCTGCTATAGAGCATGTAACACGGGTGCAGCCTTTGGGACAAATTATTAAAACGCTTGTACATGAATATGAACAAAGCCTGGTAGCGCAATAGTTTATAGTTTTCTCTGACCAATCAACTTCAAGACGGAACAATTCCTGATGAAAGCAGCATCCCTAAACGAGGTAAAAAAGGAACTGACCTATTTGGAACCCGAAAATCTTCGGGCCCTGTGCATCCGCCTGGCCAGATACAAAAAGGAAAATAAGGAATTACTCACATACCTGCTTTTCGAATCTCACGATGAACAAGGATATATTACGGGTGTAAAAAACGAAATGGATGGGCATTTTGAATCCCTGCCAAAAGCGAACATCTATTTGATTAAAAAGAGCCTGCGGAAAATCCTTCGGATTATGAACAAGCAAATAAAGTATTCCGAAGTGAAACAAACTGAACTGGAACTTCGAATTTATTTCTGCGCAAAGATAAAAAAGGCAAAAATTCACTTGCTTCCAAGTCAGGTGCTTACTAATCTTTACAATCAACAACTGAAGAAGATTGAAGCAGTATTGGCAAAATTGCCGGAAGATTTGCAGTACGACTACCAAATGGAAATAGAACAATTAAGGTGATATGAAAGAGGAGCAACCCAATAATCCATTGCATGGAGTAACCCTTGAAATGATCCTGACGAAATTAGTTGAACATTACGGCTGGGCGGAACTAGGAGAAAAAATTACCATCAATTGCTTTATCAATAACCCAAGTGTAAAATCCAGCCTCACCTTTTTGCGAAAAACGCCATGGGCCCGACAAAAAGTGGAGGATCTATACCTGGATTCGTTTTTAT
>JAOUDZ010000202.1 GCA_029858965.1 Cyclobacteriaceae bacterium | reverse complement strand
TTTTGAAATAATTTCCTTGATGATTATTTCCCGTGGTTTTCTAACGGTCTTTGAATGAGTAACATTAATGACCAGGTAAGGGATATCAGCAGTGCATAGAAGTTTAATAATCAGAAGAATAGAAAACCCGCATTTTATGAAATTATTCCTAACACTTTTTTTTCTAACTATCGCAGGTGCAGGTCACGGGCAAATTAAAGTGGCGCCTAATAATCGATTTTTAGAAACAACTGACGGTAAACCTTTCTTCTGGCTCGGTGACACCGATTGGGAATTGTTCCATCGCATGACGCGCGAAGAAGCAGAAGAACTCATCAACATACGCAGCGGGCAAGGCTTCAATGTGTTGCAGGCTGTAGCCCTCGCTGAATTTAATGGGGTACGTGAGCCTAATCGTTATGGTGATTTTCCATTGAACAACGAAGACCCTACCCAACTCTTAGTTACTCCGGGAAATAACCCGGCCAACGCATATGAATATGATTACTGGGATCATGTTGATTTCATTATCAACAAGGCCGCGGAGAAGGGTATGTACATCGGGTTACTTCCAACATGGGGTGATAAGGTTACGCAACAATGGGGCGAAGGCCCTGTCATCTTTAATGAAAAGAATGCTGAGGTCTATGGAAGTATTCTGGCAAATCGATATAGCAAAAACTGGAACATCATCTGGATACTCGGTGGCGACCGTCCTGCTGTCTATAAAAGAAAAGTGAATGGTGTTGAAAAGGAAGGCAATGATGTTGCGATATGGCGGTCAATGGCAACGGGTATTGAAAGTGTTTTAGGCAAGGGGACATTTATCACGTATCATCCCTCTGGTGGCGAGTTTCGCACTACAAACTATATTCACAACGAAGCCTGGTTAGATATGAATGCATTTCAATCCGGCCATGGCTCACGTGAATCAGATCCGTGGCGTTGGGTAAAAGAAGACCTGGCCATTCAACCACAAAAGCCTACGCTCGATATGGAGCCTTGTTACGAAGATCATCCTGTAAATCCGTGGGATGGCAAGTGGACTAGACAACGCGGTTACTTTACGGCATATGATGTTCGCGCCCGCATTTATCGCGGTGTGTTTGCCGGAGCCTGTGGTGTTACATATGGTCATCATCAAATCTGGCAATTTCTAAATACAGAACTGTATCCGCCCATCAATCCAGGCGATACAATAATCGGTTGGAAAAAGGCTGTACACGCTGAAGGTGCCAACGAAATGCAATATTTAAAAAACTTGATGCTATCCCGCCCATACTTCACAAGAGTTGCAGATCAAAGCATGATCAAGTCGGCCGTTGGAACGACTTATGTCGACATAGTATCTGCTACCCGTGATGAAAATGAATCTTATGCGATGATTTACTTGCCGCAAAACAGTCCAGTTAAAATAGATCTCAGCAAGATCACCGGACGTTCTAAAAATGTATGGTGGTACGATGTGCGTACGGGCGTGGCTATAAAAGAAAAACCTGTAAGTGGAAACGGCATAAAAGCGTTTACACCGCCCAAAACGGGTAAGGACTGGGTATTAGTGATCGATGATGCTGCCAAGAAGTTTGAGGCGCCAGGAAAATAGTTCGACACCTGGTTGATACGTGTGAAGTCGTGAAAATGATTAGGGCGCGCGTTACCTTTTGATCCGGGTTTCCGGTAGTCGAAAATCAACCCTTTCTGGCTGAATTTGATGAATTCATTTAATCAACATCGGACTATAAAGACACTGGCAAGCCTACCCTCCGGCAATCGCACCCACAACCATAAAAGGTTCTTCCCCGTTCGAAATTTTTTCAGGAAGCACCTTGTCTTCAGCAACCATTGTGAAGTCTTCGCCGCAGGCAAAAAACCGTACAAAGGCACGGCGCTTTTTGGTATCGTGCTCCCGGATTGTTCCCGCAAGCATCGGGTAACGAGCCTCGAGGGCATCCAGCACGGCATTAACGGTGACTGTTCCAGCCACTTCAAGTTGTATTTTTTCCGATCCCACCCTGGCCAGGTTCCGAAGGTGGTATGGCAGGACCACACGGATCATGGTACGGCCTGCACTTCTACCGAGCATACAGATGGAAGGTTTTGTACAATGGCATTCCAGGTATCTCCCCCATCGGATGAACCGTATACTTGTCCGCCGGTGGTGCCGAAATAAATGCCACACGGATCAAGGGTGTCAACCGCCATGGCGTCGCGCAAAATGTTTACATAGCAATCCTTTTGTGGAAGACCATTTGTGAGCGCTTCCCACTCGTTACCTCCGGTGCGACTGCGATAGACACGCAGCTTACCTTCAGGCGGAAAGTGTTCGGAGTCGCTCTTGATCGGAATGACATACACGGTGTTGGGTTCCTGCGCATGCACGTCGATGACAAAGCCAAAATCGGAAGGCAGGTTGCCGCTTACTTCGGTCCACAATTCTCCGGCATTGTCGGTACGCATCACGTCCCAATGTTTCTGCATGAACAACACATCCGGCTTCGCGGGATGCATGGCGATGCGGTGAACACAATGACCCACCTCGGCATGTGGATCGGGAATGTATTCCGATGACAGTCCTTTGTTGATCGGTTTCCAGGTCTTACCGTCGTCGTCGGAGCGGAAGGCGCCGGCCGCCGAGATCGCCACGTAAATTCTTCCCGGGTTCATCTTGTCCAGGATAATGGTGTGCACGGCCATACCGCCGGCACCCGGTGTCCATTGCTCTCCCGTGCGATGGCCGCGCAGCGCCGACAATTCCGTCCAGCTTCTCCCACCATCGGTGGTCTTGAAAAGGGCGGCATCTTCAACGCCCGCATATACCGTATCCGGATCCGTCAGCGAGGGCTCCAAATGCCAGACACGCTTGAACTCCCAGGGATGCTGCGTGCCGTCGTACCACTGGTGTGTTGTCAGCGGTTTACCTTTCCCATCGGAGGTATTGTAGGCAAACTTATTGCTTTCCGTAAGGGGCATCCCATCCCCGCCCGTCGTGGGTTCTCCCTCCTTGAATCCGGGTTGGAACCAGGTCTTCCCGCCATCGTCAGATCGCTGGATGATTTGACCGAACCACCCACTGCTTTGCGAGGCATAGATTCGGTTGGGATCCACCGGAGACCCTTTCATGTGATAGATCTCCCATCCTGCAAAGAACGGCCCGTCGATAGTCCATTTTGAACGTTTGGTATCAGACGTCAGGATAAATGCGCCTTTCTTGGTACCTACAAGAACCCGAACTGCTTTCATATGGCCAGGATTAATTTATAGAATTAAGATAAAGAAATATTTCTCACGTGGCAATCACCCCGGCAGGCAGGGAATTCACACTGAGGAAAGCAAGCGGAGACACTGGTAGTATGAAAAAGGCGCAAGAATCTAATTTTCGCCTTTTTTTGTGTAATCCTTAAAACATAGCCTTCCTAAAAATTTATCTCAGATGCCAAAATCAATTGCACTTCCTCAGCCAAAGAAATTTTGCAAATTTCACAAACGCCGATGACGACTTTGAACCTATATGCCTGAAAGGGAAATACTGGGAGTTAACCATACCGGGTCGTCACTTATAT
>JAOUDZ010000106.1 GCA_029858965.1 Cyclobacteriaceae bacterium | reverse complement strand
TTGATCGGAGCACCGGTACCCAACAGTGTTATTCCAGTGGCGATAACGTTATTTCGAAAGACTTCATATGTTGCCCCAACTTCCGATCCATCCAGACCCAAAACCCAATCCGTACCGGCGCAGACGCTGACTGGCGTTGGTGTAATGACATTGAAAAGTAAGGGTGAAGGATTCGCTACATTAATGGGTGGAAGGACTAATACACAGTTAGTGCTAGGATCACCAAGCGTTAGCTGATAATTGCCGCCAAGAAGTCCGGATATATCCTGCGTGTTTGCTGTAAACCCAAGGCTCGCCTCCTCCCAAAGATAGGTGTAAGCACCTGATCCACCCGACGGTGTAATATCGATAGATCCATTGGAAAGCAAACAATCCGCATTATCAACAACATTATCAACTGTAACGCTTAATAATGCGGGATAGGTAAGAATACTAACCGACCCATTTGTTGAAGAAATATCATCCTGGACAATTATTGTATATGATCTGCCTGGAAAAGCAGCGCCTGCTAACCCCGTAATTAGCACTGGCGTACCTATGGTCGCAGCTATGGGACCGCCGAAAAAAGGACCGCCACCAAAATAGAATACCTCAATCGTGCCAGTGCCCGCCGTCACCAATACTTCAAACGAACCATTGTTGAAACCTTCACAGGCTCCCTTTACATTCTGAACACTGAATGCAGGCTGCGCATAACTTTTGTAGGAAAAAAATAATGCGCCTACAAGAAAGAGCGATCTAAAAATCTTAGTAACCATGCATCATCAATTGATCGTTACGTTTATTGATTTAGGACAATAGTTATCCTCTTCCCGCTTACCTACAATGACAATTATGTATTTTCCTTCTTTGAGATTGTCGAACGTTGACTTTTCTACATTGATTTCATTCTTTCTTTCTGGACCAAAGAGGCTTACTTTGAAAGTTTCTTTGTTCGCGCCTTTGAAGTCTATGGTGATGGATTGTTTACCAATCGTATCATTTAACTCCTTAACTACCTTAGCATCAGCATCAATTTTTCTACATTGTGCAAACGAGCTTACAGCCCCAAAACCAAGAAGAAGCGAAATGAAAATCTTAATCGCAAGAGGTTTAGAAATACTCATGTCAAGAAATTGTAGAAATAATTATGCAATACTATATAGTCGTCAAAAAGTTATTGTAACCAGTATAAAAAATAAAGATCGGTGTTACAATGCTCAGTTCAAAAAATCAGTCTTTCAAAAAATAAAGGCAACTTAGCCACGTACCTTTACCAGGTAAAATCAAAATTTTGTTTTCAGTATTTCACTCATCACTACCGCTTTCTTCAGGCTGCCGGGGTCTCTGAAGTCTTTGAGGTATTCGGCCGCCAAATTACGCTGCTCAGCCTTGTCAAACTCCTTAAACTTTCCAAAGCCCATAACGGTATCCCCAACTTTCATCGTTTCTTCCAAGGAAGGCCTCGAGAACGCCTGCTTCTTCGCTTCCTCATAGGTCTCAAAGGCCTTATCATCCTTCCGGTAATCGTAATCAACATCTTCCAGGTCCTGTGCCTCGTCTTGCAAATCATCATCATAGTCAACTACCGCCTCCTCTTTCGGCTGGACCTTCGACTGCGTAATCTCCCTTAGCAAATCCTCAAAAGTAAGCGTCTGGGGTACCGCCCTCTTTGCCGGCGTTCCAGCCTGGCGCTCCGGATCGATATCAGGAAGTTGACCTGGTTGATCGGTCTGCTTCTTCCTCATCCGACTCAGGAAGTAAACAACCGCAATTATCAAGTACAGCCAAATCTGAAAACGATCCATTAATAACAAATTTAGAAAAAAAAATGAAAAAGCCACTGGATGACGTTTGAAGCTGTTTTGTGCCCCTATCTCTCGTTAAAAGAATCACTCCATTTTCAGCACCCCTCTTTCAATGCAGGTGGCATTGAAAGCGTGCTAAAATATCTTTGATTTCTGCTTAAAAAGTCGCTTCTCAGGCTTCTCAGGTAATGGTAAATTTTTATTTTGAATTGCCAACTCGAGTGGCTTATCTTTGCCCTCCCTTTTGAACAGGAAGCAGTAGGCAATAGGCTGTATTACGCAATCCATTTCCCCTCGCCCGATCTCATAAGAGATTAAATGACTGTCAATTGTGGGTTTTTTTACCATAACAACCACTAAAGAGCATGCAATTAGCGAAACTGGAGATTAAAGGCTTCAAGAGTTTTGCCGACAAGATCGTTATCAATTTCGATGAAGGGATTACGGGCATTGTTGGACCAAATGGATGTGGAAAGTCAAATGTTGTTGATTCCATACGATGGGTATTAGGGGAACAAAAGACCAGTGCGCTTCGCTCTGAGAAGATGGAAAACGTCATCTTCAACGGTACCAGCCAGCGGGGTGCTCAACAAATGGCCGAAGTATCGCTTACCATCAACAATACCAAGAATATTTTGCCTACAGAATATTCAGAGATAACCATTACCAGAAGGTTATACCGCTCAGGCGAAAGTGAATATTTATTAAACAGTGTCCCCTGTCGCCTGAAAGACATCACCAACCTGTTTCTCGATACTGGAGTTGCTTCCAATAGCTACTCTATTATTGAATTGGGTATGGTTGATGATCTGTTGAACGATAAGGACAACAGCAGAAGAATGCTTTTTGAAGAAGCGGCAGGTATCACCAAGTTCAAAAAACGCAAAAAGGAAACGCTGAGAAAACTTGAAGACACTGATACGGACCTCGAACGGGTAGAAGACCTTCTCTTCGAAATCGAAAAGAACATGAAGAGCCTTGAAAAGCAGGCCAGGCAAACGGAAAATTATTATAAGATTAAGGAAGAATATAAAGAAAAGAGCATATACCTGGCAAAGGTTGTTGTTGACAAGCAAAAAGAAAAATTCAACCTCATCAACAATCAAATAGCAGAAGAAAATGACAGAAAAATAGCTTTGACTGCTGATATCGCCGCGAAGGAGGCGTCCATCGAAGAGGCAAAGTCAGAGCTTATCATTAAGGAAAAAACCTTATCGTCGCGCCAGAAGGCCATAAACGAATTTGTGTCCAAGATCAGGCATTACGAAAGCGAAAAACAAATAAAAAATGAGAGGCTCAAGTACTTGAACGACAGGGCCACCGGACTTCGAGATCAAATTGATCAGGATAAGAAAAGCAATGAAAGAGCACGATTCAGCATACAAAGCCTAGAAACGGAAAAAGCGGCCGCGGAACAAATCCTGCTCGAAATTACCCAGAAACTCGAGCACCTTAAGGCTGACTATGAGGTACAAAAAGGCATAACCATCGAGCTTCAAACTCAGTCCGACTCCATACGGAGAGTCCAGCGTGAGAAACAAGAAGAGAGTTTTCAGATCAATAAGGATGTGGAAATACGCGAGATTCAGGTTTCATCCCTCAAGCAGGAACTTGAAAAGACGGCTTCGGATTCAACACAGCAGAATGCCAGCCTGGTAGAATTTGAAAATAAGCTACAAATCCTACAGGAAGACCTGACACAAAAGCATATTGTCCAGGAAAATCTTAAAAAGGATGAAGAAATAGTCCAGGAGCGAATTAGTGGGGTTGAAAAGACTATTGAGATGATTCGTGAAGAGCTTAATGTCACCGGAAGGAAACTGGATGCGCGCCAGAACGAATACAACCTTACCAAGTCATTGGTTGAAAATCTGGAAGGATTCCCGGAAGCGATTAAGTTCCTAAGGAAAAAAGTAGCCAAGAATGCACCGCTCCTTTCCGACATTTTAACAACCTCTGAAGAGTTCCGCGTTGCTATCGAAAACTACCTCGAACCATACCTTAACTATTATATTGTCGAGCATGAAGCGGAGGCTTATGAAGCAATTAATATTCTGAGCGATGCCGCAAAAGGCAAGGCTCACTTTTTTATACTTGATGCTTTCGAGAAATTTGAATCTACAACGGGACGGATATATGATAATGCGTTTCCTGCAACCGAAATAATTGAGTACGACCATAAGTACAAAAAACTGATGTCGTACATCCTTGATAAGGTGTATATCTACGAAGGGGATATAAAAAATATCCAGTCGGACGATGAAAATGTATTCATCACAAAGAACGGTAAACTCACAAAACGCAGGTTCAGCATTTCCGGCGGTTCTGTCGGCTTATTTGAAGGCAAGAAAATCGGCCGGGCAAAGAACATGGAGAAGCTCGAAAAAGAGATAAAAGAGCACACCACCAAATTGAATGATATTCGGACGAGCCTCTTAGAGAAACAATCGGACCTCGAAAGGCTTCGCAATAACACCATACGGCAGCAAATGGAGGAATTGCAAAATGCCATTCGTCAAGTGAACGACGAGTTTGTATCCATTCGCACGAAACGTGAGCAGTTTTCACAAATGCTCAACAATGCTGACTTGCGTCGTGAAGATATTCTCGAAAAAATTGACACATTACTCAAGGAACTTGATGACCTGAAACCAAAGGCACAACAGGCGCTGCACAGCCTGGAAGAACACGAAGAAAAGCTGTCCATCATTACAGAAAATCTATCTGCAAACAGCGAATTGCTCAGCCAAAAATCAGCTGCCTATAACGAGCAGAATATTTTTGTTCATCAGCAGGAGAACCGGGTAAACAGTATTGAGCAGGAAACCCGCTACAAGCAGGAATCCATGGATCAAAGCAGTCAGCGGATTGAAGTGAATGTTGAAGAATTAAAGAAAAACGAGGACGAGGTAAAGCTGATTATTGAGACGACTCAATCAAACGATGATGTCCTTCTCGGCATGTATTCCGAGAAAGAAGAGATGGAAAAAGGGTTGAGTGAGGCCGAAAAGGAATACTACGAATCCCGCGGCAACATCGATCAGGTAGAAAAGATTTTGCGGGAAATTCAGCATCAGCGTCAAAACATTGATACCCTGTTGATGGAGTTGCAAAACCAACTCAATGAGAGTAAGATGCAACTTAACTCTGTTAAGGAAAGATTATCTGTTGAGTTCAATATTGACCTGGATAGCGTCATTGGTGAATCCACACCTGCAGAGGCAGAACAATTGGCAAATGCGGATGAAGATAAAATTAGACAGGACGTGCAAAAGATGCGCGACAGACTTGACAACATGGGGCCCATAAACCCCATGGCGATGGAAGCCTACACTGAAATAAAAGAACGAAACGACTTTATTCTGGCACAAAAAGAAGACTTGCTAAAAGCAAAAGAGTCGCTCTTCAATACTATAAGTGAAATTGAGGCCGTCGCTAGCCAAACCTTTATGGAGGCATTTAACAAAATTAAAGAGCACTTCATCTTTGTATTCCGCTCACTCTTCACAGAAGGAGATGAATGTGATCTGCGGCTGGTAGATCCAAGCAATCCGCTTGATTCCGATATCGATATCATTGCCAAACCAAAAGGAAAGCGTCCGTTAACAATCAACCAGCTTTCCGGTGGTGAGAAAACGCTGACGGCCACTGCCCTGTTATTCTCCATGTACCTCCTGAAACCTGCTCCTTTCTGTATTTTTGATGAGGTTGATGCACCCCTTGATGATGCCAACATCGACAAGTTCAATAATATCATCCGCAACTTTAGCAAGGACTCTCAATTTGTGATCGTGACGCATAACAAGCGAACCATGACCTCCACGGACGTAATCTATGGTATTACCATGGTCGAAAAGGGGATTTCACGCGTAGTGCCAGTTGATCTGCGCGAATTGGCCTAAGTCGATTAGGTATTATCTGCTTTCAAGACTATTGGCTTTGCAGTGTCCATGCTATTCCTCTCCGCGTTTCATTGAAGGTGGAGTAGCAGGACTTTCCTTTCCGTTCAAGAATCGCCGGTTTATACCCAAACGTCTCATTACGTCAAAAACTATTTAAACCTACTTTGCGATTGTTTACGTTCAACTTTTATATTTGCACTTCCTTTTAAATAGGGAGCTGATTCTACACTGGAGAGGTGGGTGAGTGGCTGAAACCAATAGTTTGCTAAACTGTCGTACGGGTTAAACTGTACCGGGGGTTCGAATCCCCCCCTCTCCGCAAAATTTACCCAGGCATTCTTTCTGGGTAGTTGTTCACATTAATGCACTATGTTTGATTTCGAAAAGTTAGAAGTGTACCAGATTGCTAAGGGTGTTGTAGCAGATTCATTAAAAATCATTTACACGAACGCAAATCTTGATCCTTATGTGAGGGATCAGTGGAAAAAAGCGAGCATGGATATTCTACTAAACCTGGCAGAAGCAACAGGTAGAATGACGGGGGTAGATAAAAAGCATTATATCACTATTTCAAGAAGTTCGGTGTTTGAATGCGTGGCTATACTGCAGATTCTGGGGGAGACTGGTGCAATGCCGCTGACAGATGCACAAAATCTGTACGATCGGTACGAGAAGATTTCCAAGATGCTGTTGGGGATGTACAGAAGTCACGAATAAATAAAAATATTTTGGTCCGGTAGCTCAATTGGATAGAGCATCAGATTTCTAATCTGACGGTTCGGGGTTCGATTCCCTGCCGGATCACATTGAATAACATTTGGTTATGTTTTGTCACCTGGGCTTAAAACTTGATATCTATCGAAATTGGGTTTCAGTATCAGCAAATTCAATACTCCCCTACTATCAGTGTTGAATTTTATCCGACTAATCGAATATACTGTGCGTGAGCCAAGAATAATAAAATGGCAGGGGTCCCAAGTTCGGAGGGTCGCCAAATACTGAACGTTAATAAATTCTGTGCCTGCATCATAGCAATATTTTGCGATGATGGCTTCCCCTAACCAAGAATATCAGTATCTTTACCAAATTTTAGGTATGTTTTCCTTCAAAAGTTTTTGCATCTTCACCACTGGATGGTTGATAATATCCATCAGTGGCTTTGCGCAGGTGCCCCGGATTGTCATCAATCCGCAAGGTCATACTGGGAAGATTCATAGCTTAATTTTCACGCCTGATGCTTCCCAATTGATATCTATTTCTGAAGACAAAACCATTCGGATTTGGAACGCCCGGACCGGCGCGATGGAAAAAAAGTTTGAAACCCAGATAGGCGATGGGTATGAAGGAATGTTGTATGCATCAGCGCTCTCCCCAAATGGTAAGCTCCTTGCCGTCGGGGGTTATCAGGTAGCCACAGAAAAAGAAAATTATGTCATCATTATTGATATTGAAAAGGGTGTGCAAGTGGCGACGGCGGTTGGTCATACCAACGTGATCACCAGTTTATCCTTTACCGGCTCGGGGCAATACCTGGCTAGCGGCAGCGCCGATGGAACCGTTCGAATATGGGAGATGACTAATTTTCCGAACCTGGTTACCACCACTGTCTTAAACATAAGTTTGCCCGTGTCATCCCTTAGCTTCAGCCGTACGACGCAAGATCTTGCCGTGGCATGCGAAAGCAAGGATGTCCTGATCTATCCGCTCAGTGGATTGCGCACGGGAGAAAGGCAGTTTGCACCCAAGTCATTGCGGAAGCACAGAGGGGTTGTAAGCAAAGTAACGTACTCGCCAGATGGGGCTTTTCTTGTCAGCAGCAGCTACGACAATGAGCTTGTTTTGTGGAATGCGCGAGGCGATGCTGTACTCGACATGGATAAGCTAAAGCATCCTATTACTGCCTTTGCGTTTTCTTTTGATGGAAAGATTCTGGCCGCTTTGGATGTAACCGGGCATGGAACAACCTTCACTATTCCAGCTGGGACTCCATTAGCAGAATTCAAAGGTCACGACAATACCGTATTCAGTGCCGTATTTTCTCCATCTGTTACCAGCAATTATATGGTCGCCTCTGCCGGCGGAAATAACAACGAAATACTTTTATGGAATCCAATAAATGGCCTTACCATTTCCAAAATAAAGGGAAAGGGCGGCGCCATTTATGGCCTTGCTTTTGGTGAAGGGTATGAACTTTTTGTTTCAAAGGAATTTCAGGATATTGACCAAACCAAAAAGATGCACTACGAAAGCAGTTTTGACTTTTCATCTTTTAGTATTAGCAGGGATCCCGCAAAGGCTCCGACAGCACCAGTAGCGCCCAAGGAAGTAATCCAAACCGGCGTCAATTCTCTAGAACTCGCAAAAGGCAAAACGATCCAAACTGATGCTGACTTGGATGGGCGGATTCTGCAGTTTAGGGTACTCCCCGATGGAAGCGTCATCATCGCCAGTGATTTTTCACTCAAAATGTTTGATAAAAATGGGTTTCTAAGTAAGGAATTTGTTGGCCATCTTGGTTCTGTACGCGCCATAACTGTTAGCAAAGATGGTAAGTATCTTGCTTCCGGTGGCGAAGACCAGTCTGTTATTCTCTGGAGACTGTCTGAGGCCGGATTTGCTCCCACCATGCGAAGCGTTTTTGAAGGACCAGAATGGTCGGAATATTTCAGCTCATTGCCTGTGGATTCCCTCACAAGCGAACCCACCAAGAAAGCCTGGGAGGATGTGATCCTGTTTTTAAAGAACAATGGACAAAAGGTGTACAAGCAAATTGATGAAAAATATAAATCTTTAGGCGAAATCATGATCCCATACGCCACATTATTCCTCACCAATGATAATGAATGGGTCTGTTGGACGCCGCGTGGTTATTTCAGCTGCTCCTCCGCGGGAGCAAAATATTTCGGATGGCACATTAATCGGGGAATTGAAAAGCTGGCTGACTTTTACGAGGCGGATCAATTTTTTGAAATTCTTTATCGCCCCACGGAAATGAGCAAAAGTATTCCGGAAGGCAGGCGCGTCGAGGATATCCTGCGCGAATCCGGTGAAAGGATATTTGATTTAGGAAAACTTAACCGACCATCTGCTGCGTTTTTTGAAAATTATGCATTGCGGGATTCAACCGACATCGTCCATTCCGCTAATGGGAAGCTCGTCACTGCAGAGAAAACCATTCCCATCAATGTTGAAATATATGACGGTGGTGGTGGCGTAAAGGAAGTGAATATATATCAAAACGATAAGCTCATCATCCGGGATACGGCATTCGTATCAAGAACAGAAGGCGAAAAAACAACCCGCAGCTATACGGCCGAGATGACGAATGATGAAAATGTATTCAAAGTGAAGGTAATTAATTACTACAAGGTTGAGTCGCGCCCGGATGTTTTGACCGTTCAGTATACCGGTAAAATCCAGGCTACCTCCTCGCTTTACTTATTATCGGTCGGCATAAACAAATACGAGAATGCAAGTTATGAACTCAACTATGCAAGACCCGACGCAACGGCCTTCACCGAAAAGATACTTGAACAAAATAAAGGAGTATTTAAAGCCATTCACAAAACCGAGATTTACGATACAGACGCGACACGTAGCAACATTTTGTCAGAATTCAAATCGATCATTTCGCGGGCAAAGCCTGAAGATGTATTTATGTTTTACTATGCAGGCCATGGTACACTAGATGTCGATAACCAAGGTGGGTTTTATCTCGTGCCAACCGAGGTTACCAAGATGTATGCAGATGCGGGGCAACTGGAGGCCAAATGCATATCCGATGCTGAATTAAAAAATAACCTCATGCAGTTGAAGGCACAAAAACAAATTGTATTTATGGACGCCTGCCATTCGGGTGCGGCAGTTGCCAATATGAAAGTACGGGCAGGTGGTGCAGAGGAAAAGGCGATGGTAACACTGGCAAGAAGTTCGGGTGTGGCCATGCTCGCATCCAGCGGAACACAACAATTTGCAGCTGAATTTGAACAGCTTAGGCATGGAACATTCACCTATGCACTACTGGAGGCGCTGGATGGTAAGGCCGATCTGGGAGGAGATGGACAGGTTACTGTAAACGAAATAAAAGTGTACATGGACGAACGCGTACCTGAACTTACCAAAGAATTTGGTGGAAAGGCACAGTATCCAACAGGTTACACCAACGGCAACGATTTCCCAATATCGGTGCTCAATAGATTGGAAGAAAGTGTTGCCAACCAGGAAGACAGTATATCCAACTACCAGAAAGACAGTATATCCAACCACCAGGAAGAAAGTATTCCCAACAAGGACGGAATAGGCTCCGCCGCAGAGGAAAAAGCAATTCCAAAGAAAGAAGAAAAGGGAATCCCCAAAGAGGAAGAAGAAAGTCCTCTCAAAGAGGAGGAAAAAAGCCTTCCCAAAGAGCAAGGGAAGTAATTAGATCACCTCCTTTTTGAAGGATTGTATTTATTGTCCCTTGTAGTATTTCGTGGTAGTCTCTTCTTCGAGCCCAATTTCTTGGTACGTTTTCCGAAAATCATTTTCGGGGCATGCTTCTTCTTACCGGTAGAAAGTTTTTTTACGTTTTGGTATCTGTTGTTCGGGGAATAGGGTACCAACTTTTTTTGCTTGTTTTTTGACTGGCTTGCATTTGGCAATGAAAGCTTTGTCGGCGAAGTGAGCGTTTTACGCCGATAGGCCATGGCATTCTTGTAATCAGCCCTGAAACGTTCCTTATAAGTCTCATCATTGAAATCGATCCGAAGCGTAATTTCATTTGCAGCACCCACAAATCCACCAAGACTGGACGCAATCATCTCACGCGAATAGCCCAACATCGCATGTTTGAAGAACTTAAAGCCTAACGTGCCGTTAATTACATTTCCTTTGCGCACGGCCAGACCACCCATGATTTTAGCATCGTAGGTATAGAACAGCCCAATATCATACGTGTTGTTGGTTTCGGAAAATTTTCTAAATGCAACATATGGCTCAAGCAGGTCATCTCCTCCACGCATCGGAATCAGCCCCTGAACATATCCTGAAAAATAATTCGTTAGGTTGGAAGTTTCTTTTTTGATCCACGCAGTAGATAATCTGTTCAGGGCAAACCCTGCTTTGAAATGACGCGTCTGATAATTTGCACCGAAGGAAAAGTCATAATTGGGGTCTCCGTTTTGCAACTGGTTTAATACCGGGTCCCTGAGATCGCTATTGGAATTTCCGTTCTGTTTCGTGATATTATATTCCCCACTAACACCCAGGGAAAGAATATTATAACGGTTAAAATGGAGGTGATATGCTCCCGCAATGGAGACAAAGGTATTGCGGATGAAATTTACATCCTCCTGAAACAAGTTTACACCGACACCCATTTTGTGATTGGCAAACGGGGTATGCATGCTGAGAAAATGCTCTTTTGGCGCTCCAGGAACATTAGAATAGTTCTGCCTGTAGGCGTAGGTAGCGGAGCCAAACGTATGGCCAGCAAGGGAGGGATTATAGATAAATGAATTCGTCAGCTTCTGGCTGAACAGTGGAATATCCTGTGCCACACCCTGAAAGCTTAATAAGCAGACCACCAGAAAAATGTTTAAGATTCTTCTCATCTGTTACCTTTTTAATATGGTGATCATTTGACTTAACTTTTCCTTTGGAGAATCCGGGGTGAGCTGATATTCCAATACGCAGATATAATTCCCCGGACTAAGCTTGCTGAAATCAAAGCTCTCATCATCATTTCGAAAATTCTTCCATTCCTTCACCACTACACCCCAGCGGTCCAGTAGGGTAACTTTATTGTCGCCGGTCATATCGACATTCACGATTTGGAGCCTGTCATTGTAACCATCTGCTGTAAAGGGACTGATCAGGTCATGAATCTGGAGATCAACTTTTTCACCAACGCCGATGGTAAGAATGGGTTTCGTAACAGGAGAAAAGCTTGTTACAAAGTCACCAGTGATTCCTCCGCGCAAACTTATGGCCGTAGCATTGTTAGCATTGTCAGCCTGCACGACTACTAACCCAGGTAATCCATCAACGGAGGAGCCAGGCACATAGAGCGAAGCACTGGAAGAACCAGGTGACCCGGATAATTCCCAGTAGCGATTGGTGGTAATACTGGTGAGGTCTGCAGGAAGCGTAAGATTGGCGCCTGCAGTGAAACCTGTGACACCGATTTCGGCAGCGCCATCCCGCACATCGTTCAGCGACATAGGTAAATATGTGTCGGCCACACCAATGGGGAAAAACAGAACCCCTGTACCACGCTGATACAAGGTGCCGTCTACAAACGAGTTGGTGCTACCGTTCAGTGTGGTAACGCCAGTGTAGGTAAGCTTACCTGCACCGCTGGAAAGAATTCCCCGGACAAAACTTAACTCGCGCGAAATGGTCCATTCACCCTTTATCGTTTTGTTGCCTCCACCGTCTACAGTTAAAGCAAGAAAAGTTAGCGGTTCGGCTGTACTGAGTGATTGGTTGGTGCCCGTTAGAAATAATTGCGCAGCGGAAAAGTCAACGAGAGAGCTCGCATTGCTAAACGAGGCATTCGCACTAATTTCGCCTTTTGCTGCGAGGGAGCTTTTGCCGCCAATAGTGATCTGTGCCTGCACAGTGGCAGTGCAAAAGACTATTCCGAAGAAAATAGAAGTTAATTTAGTGCTCATAAGAATCAGTTAGTAGATGCCTTCATCCCTAATATTTTCTTTAATTCCTCAACATCTTTTTGAATGGACTCTTGCTGTAGTTCAAATGAGGTGACTTTCGATTCTAGCACTTCCTTTTCTTTTGTAACCCGACCCAAATCAGACTTCAATTTCTCAATTTGATTTTGTTGATCCTTAACAGCTTCTACCAGTAGGGCTGTGAAATTTGCATACTTCACTGACTTATATCCGTCCGCACCGGTATCGACAAGTTCCGGAAAGACCTTTTCAATTTCCTGCGCAATAAATCCAATCTGGATTCCCTCGTCAAATCCCATGTTTTTAAATTCTGATGTCCGCCAGTTATATTTCACACCTCTTATTTGAAGAATTTTGCCAAGAGCATTTTCGTATGTTGATATATTATTTTTCCACCTCAAATCACTGTGATACAGCGTTACGTTACTGCCAATGGTTCCCCTAACATCAAGCGTATAGTTAGGGATAGTAGTACCAATCCCAACATTTACGGCGTACAAACCTGTCCCGCCAAGTACAAGAGCGCTACTGGCACCCACTTTAGCATTGAAGCCAATAGCTGTGGCATTGGTGAACGCAGAGCCAGTTACATCAGCAGCCTCGCCAATTGCGGTATTGCCGGAACCTGTTGTGTTGTTCAACAGGGCAAGTGCTCCGATACCTGTGTTGTTGTTTCCAGCGAGGTTTTGGCTTAAAGCTCCCTGACCCAATGCAGAGTTATTGGAACCAGTGTTTGCCAGGAGCGCCCCCTGTCCTATCGCCGTATTTTGACTTCCAGTCGCATTCAGCCATAGGGCCTTGGTACCAATGCCGGTATTATAGATCGCTGAACCTTCAATTTGACCTTCACCTGCTTTCCAGCCATAGAATATACCGCCGGTATCATTGGTTGAAATCCGACCAGCTTTGTCGTTGTTTACCCTGAAGTTGATCGGTCTAAGATCAGTTGTGCCAATAAAGTTTGTTCCATCAACGGTACCTCCATTTCCAACAAGTGTCCATCCGCTGCCTGCCCCAGCTGGCTGCCAGGAAGCCAATCCGCTGGCATCAGAAGTGAGGACCCTGCCCGCGGCTTCCGTCCCGTCAACAATCTTTACAGTTCCTGCAACATCCAGCCTGGCGGCAGGTGTTGGTGTTCCAAGGCCTAGGTTTCCATCAATATATACTCCGCCTCCAACTTCAAGTTTCTGGTTGGTTGGATTTCTTCCAAATCCAACGCTCCCATTATCCGCACGAATGATCATTTGGTCAACGCCGCCCGCCAGAAGATGGAAGTTATGATTTGCCGTTGTTGTTCCAAAATACGCTTCTGTGCCCCCAACTTGAGATTCCACTGTTATTGTCCCATCTGTATGGCGGAAGCCCGTCCCGCTCCCAAAAATCTCAAGTTTAACGCCGGGTGTAAGTGTGCCAATCCCTAAGAATCCATTCTGCGTAACCCTTAGTCTTTCTGTGTTGTTGGTTTTGAAAACTAAATCCTGCGCATCCGTTGTTCCAATGAAATCAGTGCCAGGAGTGGAGCCTGTGTTCCCGCTCAGGTTCCAGGCACTGCCAACAGGAAGGTTCGTTAGTTGTGAGCCATCAACTGCTGGTAGTCTTCCGGTACCATCTAGCTGAACAATTTTATTTGCCGTCGTTCCTACATCAACGGAGAGCGCGCCGGTTGCGGTAATGGGGCCTCCCGTTAATCCATTGCCTGCGGTTACGCTGGTTACTGTTCCAGTTGATCCAGGTACCCACGTAAGCGTCCCTGTTCCGCCGTTTGTGAGCACCGTACCCGACGCCCCCTGCGCATTCGGCCAAGTATAGGTTACTGCATTTATGGAAGCCAGGTTAGTTGTGGTTATAGCGCCGGTGTTGAGTGTCCCTGTCGTAGAAATGTTTTGTGCACCAAAGGAGGGTGCGACTTTCGTTCCCGCAATCGCAGCCGTCCCACTGATGTCAGCATTTACAATTGCCCC
>JAOUDZ010000105.1 GCA_029858965.1 Cyclobacteriaceae bacterium | reverse complement strand
CTGAAGGTTGGCATTTTAGATTGACTTTCCGTTGTTTCCGTAAAGGAGTAATATGAATGCTGTAGTCAACTAATAAAGCGTATGAAAACAGGAAATGCATTTTTAAGCGTTTTGGCAGGGATTGCCACAGGCGTTGTATTGGGGATGGTGCTGGCCGGCAAAAAGAGATCCAATAGGCATCAGGATATTTCAAAGAAGGGGAACGAGCTCGCAAATGCATTAAGCGAGAAGATTGATGAAAAATTCGATGAGTTGGTGGGATCAATTGCTGGTACAGTAAAAAAATCCAAGACCCGGAATGGATCGACTGCACCAGCTGAAGCTTGAATGAGGGTTCAGCTATAGGTATCCTGCAGCTGAAGTTCTGTCTGATTATACGTATCGAACATTACAGGCCTGACATTGTCCAGCATTGAATTGCTACGTTCATTTGAATCCGAGTTGTCCAGGATTATTGATTCGATCATTTTCCGGACGTATTCTATGTCAGGTCCAGTATCAACAGCACACCGATACAAACCAGGGTATGTATGGATGAGGTTCCCTGGTGAATCAAGCAAGACGGCACGGTAATTCTGACGGGTTGGTTTGCTGAGCTAATCAGTAGTGGTAGTAAGAAAATAGTAATGAGCAATTTGTTGAAGCGGACGTTGACAGGGGTAGCCATAGTCACCATTGTTCCCGGTGCTGTGATGCTTGGCGTTTATGGCTTTATGGTTCTTTGTCTGATTATCAACTTTTTTGCATTACAGGAATTTTATCGCCTTTTTCAAATCAACAGTAACCTTGTGCGGAAAACGCTGGGTATTGTGTTGTCGGTGACGCTGTTAATTTCAACATTTTGTTTTGTAAGTCAAGTTGCGGACTGGAAGGTGCTGCTGATAAACCTGCCATTAATTAGCGTTATTTTCATTACAGAGCTGTATCTGAAGTCGGATACTCCTTTTTCAAATCTGGCTTTTATCTTTTTAGGGATCATCTATATCACGCTGCCCGTTATTCTTTTGTTTAGTTGTGGTTTTGGAAACACTGGCTATCGGCCAAATGTTATACTGGGCTATTTCTTTTTGCTGTGGGCGAACGATACAGGGGCTTTCGTTTTCGGTTCTTTGTTCGGTGAGTATCCTTTGTTTAGGCGGATTTCTCCTAAAAAAACATTAGAGGGCAGCGCCGGCGGGGCTTTTCTGGTTGTGGTTATTGTCTTTGTCAATCACGCTTTCTTCACCGAAGTATCACTGTTGGGTTGGATTATCATCGGTCTGATAGTTATCGTTGCGGGAACATTTGGCGACCTGGTAAAATCCCTGATGAAAAGAAGCCTGAATGTAAAAGATAGTGGAAATATGCTGCCGGGACACGGCGGCGTTCTTGATCGGTTTGATTCCCTTTTAGGATCTGTCCCAATTGTTTTTACTTATTTAGCCCTTCAACTTTAGACGCTCTCACATATGGCGATAAAGCATTTCACTCTTTATGATCTGACCTCCTGAAGACAGGATTTCATCCTTTGCTTTTTCAAAGCCTTCTGGGGCGATGGGCCGTGTTGCATCTTCTATGATATACGTTTCAAAATTTTCTTTCAGCGCATCCTTTGCCGTGTATGAAACGCAGTAGTCAGCGGCGAGTCCGCATACATATACCTTTTGCACCTTTCGTTCACGGAGATATCCGGCAAGTCCCGTGGATTTCTTGTATCCATTGTCGTAGAATCCACTATAGCTGTCAATTTCCGAATCCATTCCTTTTCTGAAAATAGCTTCTATTTTATTCCCATTGAGATCGCTATGGAGTTTTGCGCCAGCTGAGCCCTGGATACAATGGTCAGGCCACAATACTTGAGACATTCCGTGAAGCATGATTTTTTCAAAGGGATTTTTGCCGGGATGGCTTGAGGCGAAGCTCTTATGATTTTTCGGATGCCAATCCTGCGTTGCAACTACAAGGCTAAAAGACTCCTGGAGCGCGTTAACCAGCGGAATAATTTCATCACCCAATGGAACCGCCAGTTTTCCACCTGGTGTAAAATCATGCTGGATGTCTACGATGATCAAGGCATGCATAGCTATACTTTGTATTTATTCTTTAATTGGTTTCTTTCATCCCGTAAATGCTCACTGATACCAATTTTGTATACGTGGGGGTTGTAGAAACGCTTATGTTCGTCGGGAAGCATCTTTAGACGTTGCTGGCAGTATGCAGCGGTTTCAAGCAGGCTTGGATGATCAGGAAGAATCTTTCCTTTTTCCATCACTTTAGCCAACAGCGCTTCCTGCATCATACCTTTAAGGCTCAGTGATTTGTCTGGTTCCAGCGGGTGATACATAATCGTGGGACTTTTTTCATCATGCAGCGCGATGACGTCTGCACCGGCGAATTTGCCTGCATCATTGCGCATTCTGTACACTTGTTTTTTGTCCGGAAGTGTTATCTTCTTAAGGTTCTCAGATAGTTTTATTCTGGGTTTGCCATCTGAAAAGGCGAGTTTGTACACGCCATCCATTGCTGCATCAGGTGGTGCGGTAACCAGGCTCGTGCCGACTCCAAATACATCAATTGGCGCATGCTGGTCCAGTAAACTCTTGATAGTCCATTCGTCCAACTGGTTCGAAACGGTAATGGTAACGTCTTGTAGTCCGGCCGCGTCAAGCATTTTCCTTGCCTGGATGGAGAGATACGCAAGGTCGCCGCTGTCCAACCTGATTCCGCTTAGGCGATGAGACCGCTGCAGCATTTCTTTGGCAACGGTGATTGCATTAGGTAAGCCTGATTTCAGGGTATCGTACGTATCGACCAGCAGCACGCAGTTTTCGGGACGGTGCAGAGCAAATGCCCGGAAAGCCGATAATTCATCATCAAAGCTCTGAATAAAGGAGTGCGCCATGGTTCCAACAACCGGGATACCAAAATCAAGTGCAGCCTTTACGTTACTTGTGGAATTAAAACCACCAACGAAAGTCGCCCGTGTTGCATGATAGCCACCTAAACCCTGGGATCGCCGTAACCCAAATTCACTAAGGATTCTGTCACCTGCAACAGATCGCATTCTTGCAGCCTTGGTCGCGATGAGTGATTGAAAATTCAATATATTGAGTAACATGGTTTCCACAATCTGAGCCTCGAGAATATTTCCTTCGAGTCGTAGGACCGGCTCATTTGGGAAAATGATTTCACCTTCATTCATGGCATAGACCGTTCCCTTGAACCGGAACCCTTCAAGGCTATTCGCGAATTGGGCATTTAGTCCGATTTCTTTAAGGTAAGCAACGTCGTCTTTGGTGAATCGCAATTCTTCCAGGACCTGAAGCAGGTCAGCCAATCCGGCGAAAACTGCATAGCCGCCTTCAAATGGAATCTTTCTGAAAAAGTAATCGAACACAGCCTCGTTGTTCTGCTTACCGGTCAGAAAGTAAACTTGAGCCATCGTGAGCTGATAAAGGTCAGTGTAAGTTCCGGTAATGGAGAAATTTTTCATGGCAGCGATGCGAAAAGATCTATGGATTTCAATACAAATAACTATCGTTTGGAAAGATAAGAGGTTTAGTGCTGATGTAAATAAGTTGTAGTTGATTATTTGAATGGGCATTGCATTTTAAGGACCAATGCAGGGCAACAGGACAATTCGGTGTGTTTTTTTGAATGAATATGGAAACAAAACAGGTATTCTCCGGGATTATGATGGGAATTTCAATTTCACCGGGTGCGGCTACGGACAGGTATAATGTCTGAAAATTAGATTAACCAGACCTAATATGTGATGGTTCAACCGTATTTCAAATAACCAAAGTCTGCATTCAAGATGATATTTGTTACTATTGATATGTAAGTCCTGCAGTACTTTGGGTTATTGAATCAATGATGATGCGTGTTTTTGCATTACATACCAGCGAATTCTTGGGTGCGCAGATTGCTAAATCACTTGATCAATCACTTGACGCACACGAAGAACGGAATTTCGAAGATGGCGAACATAAAATTCGCCCGCTTGTCAGCGTCCGTGACGAGGATGTGTATGTCATTCATTCATTGTACATGGATGAACAACAAAGTGTGAATGATAAGCTGTGCAAACTTCTCTTTTTTATTTCGACCCTTAAAGATGCTGGTGCACAACGCGTAACTGCAATTGTACCTTATTTGTGCTATGCCCGAAAAGACCGGAGGACGAAATCACGCGATCCTGTTACCATGCGCTACGTAGCTGCTCTTTTTGAGGCCATGAATGTGGACAGAATCGTAACCATTGATGTACACAATCTTCAGGCTTTTCAAAATGCATTTCGTTGCAGAACCGAACACCTTGAAGCACAGAATCTCTTTGTAGCCTATTTTAGGAATATTTTTCGATCGCATGAAAAAATTGCTGTGATGTCACCTGATATTGGTGGTGTAAAACGCGCAGAACAATTCCGGGATATGTTGGCGAAGGAATTATCAACTGACGTTGATTTTGCTTTTATGGAAAAGACACGAAGTAAAGGAATTGTAAGCGGGGAGGCTGTCATAGGAGATGTGGCGGGCAAGGTTGTTATTATCCTTGACGATCTGATAAGCACTGGCACGACAATGGCCAGGGCGGCAGCAGCATGCGATCGGCTTGGCGCCATGGGCGTCTATGTCGTGGCAACCCACGGGGCATTTCTGCCAAAATCGAACGAAGCTTTACAGGAGAAAGCTTTGATCAAGGTTGTTGTAACCAATACCATTGCTTCGGGCAGGTTAGATCAGGCACTAGCAAGGGAAAAACTTGTGGTGCTGGATGTTGCACCCCTGTTCGCTGAAACTATTCGGAGATTGAATTCGGGAGGGTCATTGGTTTCGCTTATGGGTATTGAATAATATGGTAGCGTCAATGAAAGCAACGTCCCTTCACACCAAGGCGTATTCTCTGGATAAAAAGGTAGACTTTCTCAGCAAACCCGCATCCTATCCTGGCACTACACATGTTGAAGTTGTGGAAACCCATATGTCATGGGTCTTTTTGACGGATCGATACGCGTACAAATTGAAAAAACCGGTTCGTTACGACTTTCTGGATTTCACAACGCCCGAATCAAGACACAAATATTGTAATGAAGAGGTACATATTAATAAGGCTTTGGCGGGTGATACATATTGTGGAGTTGTACAACTTAAAATCGCTGACGGAGTCATGCACTTAAATGGAGCGGGAGAAACAATTGATTGGTTGGTTAAAATGAAGCGCCTTCCCGAAGAACATATGCTGCATACAGCGATCAGGGAAGGCACTGTAAGAAGCGAATTGGTTGAACAAGCAGCGGAAGTACTGGCTGATTTCTATCTTTCGTCAATGCCGGTCAAGCGAAATTCCAGGCAATACAGACAAGACATTGTGAAAGATATTGAGCGCAATAGTGACGAACTGCTTCGCGCCGAGTTTAATTTGCAGCATTCCACCATAATCGACATTACAACAGATCTTTTTTATTTTACCATTAAGTACGCTGACCTTTTTGACCAACGTGTTGAAGGGGGGAGGATTGTTGAAGGCCACGGTGACCTGAGGCCAGAACACATTTGTCTGGCACCAAAACCTGTCATTATTGACCGGGTTGAATTTAATAGTGCATTAAGAATAATGGATGTTGCAGAGGAGTTGTCTTTACTGGCGTTGGAGTGTGAGATGCTTAACGCCGCTGCCATAGGGCAATCATTCTTGAATTGTTACAAATCTAAAAGCGGCGACGAGGTCCCTGATACATTGATTTATTTTTACAAGGCAAAAAGGGCTTTGCTGAGGGCAAAACTTTCTATTCATCATCTTCTGGAAAAAAAATATCTCACAAATGAACAGAAGTGGAGGGGGCGGTGTCAAGGTTATGTGCAGGCGGCTGATGCCTATTGTGATAAACTGCCGAAATAGATAAGTTAAGAATCTATACCCGCGAAATTTGTACTATACCTGAAAGTATAGACTTTGATTTACATCTAAATTTCCCTGGTTGTCGATTTGCGTGTCGAAAACGGATGATAATTTTTTTATGCGCTGGATAACCCATTCATGATCTTCATGCATGGCTCGATTTACCTGGTAGTCAAATATCCGCGTTGGCACCAGTTTGAGGTTGAGCACTCCAGACTTATCAACCTTCATGGTAAAGAATGCAGAAAGGTCATTTCGCAATTCAGGATCAACTGCGTAATCATCTACAAAATCACCAGTATCGTACAGGATCAGGCTATTGTGATAGTATTCAATACCCTGAAGAATATGGGCGCTGTGACCATGGATTACATTGGCTCCGTGCCCCACCATGGCGTGTGCAAAGTTGACGAACCCTGGTTCCGGTTTTTCCCGCATGTTGTCTCCCCAATGGATAGAAACTATGATTATATCAGCTTCCTTGCTGAGGTTTTCGATGGAATGAAGGATTCTTGCTTTTTCTTCCTTATGGGTAAGGTCGACATAGTTTATCCCTGGGCCATGATTAGCTATCCATCCGGGTTCGTTGTCCGTGAGTCCTAAAAAACCTACTATGATGCCTTTTTCCATAATCACTGCCGGTTCCAGGGCATCGTCCCGATTTCTTCCTGCGCCCACATGTTTTATTCCCGCAGCATCCAGCGTTTCAATTGTTTCCAAGAGCCCTTCTCCGGCGAAATCCTTTATATGATTATTTGCGAGGTTAGCAACGGCAATGTTTGCATTTATCAGGGATTGTATATTTTCCGGATCCGATCTGAAATTGAAGGTCTTGTATACTTTTCTTTCACTGTTGGTTAAAGTTGTTTCAAGATTGATGAGGTTGAAGTCAGTTTCCTTCATCAAGGGCAAAAGATCTCCCCAAGGATAATCGAATCCTCTCTGAGAAATAATGCGGTCGAGCGTTCTCCCCAGCATAACATCACCAGTAATTCCTATAGTTAATGCGTCACCCATAACAATATTTTTCCGGCATATTTGAGAGGTGTCGAAACAGCATACATATCATACTGGATCATCCACAAGGCATTATAGGCCATTTAGTTCTGCTATCAAATGACAGGTGTCACGTTTTCAGGAAGATTTTAAGCAGATAACCCCGGTGCGCCAGCCTGAAGAGAACTTGATCTGGTAAATCATGGAAGGATGACAGACGGCTCGTTTCGAAGGGAAACTGATATATGCGGCTGATTAGTCATCTTTAAACCGACATGTTGGTACACATTGTTGCAGCGGTTAGAGCCACCTCACATTGTCTTTCTTTCTTTCGTGCACCGCTGGCTCCTCATCTCCAAATCCAATGATAATCGCGAGTTTTAGTTCTTCGTCGGCAGGCAGTGCCAGTTGTGAGATTTTGTCTGTTTGCGCAAGGTATTTCGCGAAGCCAACCGGGCATGTATCAAGACCCAATGACTTTGCTGCCAGCATCATGTTCTGACTGCACATGCCTATGTCTATAGCTGCCCACTCGTTATCTTTTGGGGCAGTGATAAAAATGACTACAGGAGCATGGTAGAAAATCATGTCGGTCGTTCTTGAACTGTCCATACCATGCGAAAGGTGAAAATATTTCTCAGCGATCTTGGCGATAGCGGCGGAAAGCGATTCGATTTGCTTGCGATCTGTCAGGACATAAAACTTCCAAGGCTGCCTGTTCATTGCGGAAGGGGCCATCCTCCCTGCTGCAATGATTTCATCGATCAGCTTCTTGTCGACAGCCTGATTTTTATATTTTCTGACAGCCCTGCGGGTGTAAATCGTTTTTAAAGGTTCGTGCATAGCTATGTTTTTTTTACCATTGGTTTGTGTCTACTATTTTATTTAAGTGTCCTGGCGAATAGTAAGCCAAGGCACAAGAGTTGCAAGAGAACGCTGATGGACCATGTTGTGATCATGAGAAACGAGACGGGAAAGGAAGAGTAGGAAATCAGCATCCCTGGAATTGTGGCCGCGATCCAAAATGTAAAACCAAAACGGATGCCTTTTGTGAGGCTTGCTTCGGAACTGAACAGTGCTTTTGTTTTTTGCCAAATCCATGCAAGTACAGTCCCTGACAAAAAGGGGTGGACAAAATAGAGTAGCATAATTGGATCTGACCATGGCCTGAACAGATTTGGATTCTCGTATTCTACTTTAAGAGAGGGGGCCACCATCAGAAAAAGCTGACTTATGAGCATACCTACTGCCAGCATGATCAATCCGCCGAGCAAACCAAATGTGATTACTTTCTTCATCCCGGTTCGTTTAACGCTAACAGGTTCTAAAACCTATCTGCCTGACAAAAGACGAGGACTTCCATTCTAACGGCAATGAGAAACGCAATTGGATTCAATGACGTTGGTCATTGATCACTTTTGTTTGCTTCGTTTTCCGGATGTCTTTCACATTGGTAATGATGCTCATTGTGAAGGCAGCAAAGAATAGTGACACAGTGAGCACGTTAACTGCTTTTTCTGAAATGGAAATGCCCAGCAAGGTTGCAATAAGGAACTGGATATAGGAATTGAAAGGATTGGCGTAGCCAAGTGCTGCCCTGATTTGCCAATGCCAGTCTGTAAGAAAGCAATATCCGATTCCGTAAAATAGGCCAAGTACGAACCATGAAAATGCTGTTAATGTCAGGGTTAGCAGATTCCACTTGCGGAGGCGCTTTGAAATCCACCCAAAGAGGTTAAAAGCAATCAGGCAAATGTGAAAGACGAAAAAAAAGGTATCTGCAAACTTGTATAAAGTGGTCATCTCATAAAGATTGATTTATGCGATGCAAACTTTGCATCCTGTCATATTGCGTTTAATCCCTTGTTGCAAGACCTGGTTTTTCCGGGTGTTATTTCTGAAAATGGTAATGCCTTTGAGTTTTTCTTGCCAGGCACTCCGGTAAATCAGATCAACATCTTCCCGTGATGCTTCCCGATTGAGGTTTATTGTCTTGGAAACTGCATTGTCGGTAAACTTTTGAAAAGCGACCTGATGTTTCAGGTGCCAGGATGGCTGAATTTCCAGGGCCGTCTTGAAAATGTTTTTCACGCGCCGGGGAACCCCGGCTAAGTTTTCTAATGTGCCCGTCTGCATTATCGCTGACAGAATATCTTTCGTTTCAAGTTTATTGGCGGACAGGAACCGAAGTAAACTCCTGTTAATTTCCTGAAGTGTTTCGTCCTGCAATACGTGCATACGCTGGTAGGCCAACGCGAAAAAAGGTTCAATCGAGGACGAAGTACCAGCAATGATAGATATTGTTCCCGTTGGGGCGATACTGGTGCGCGTAGCGTTTCGTACCGGGACATCCGGATAGTAAATACTTTTTTTCCAGTACTTAAAAGTGCCACGTTCTTTGGATAGCCCAACAGATGTTTCCAGACTTTTTTGGGAAATAAATTTCATCAGCCGCTCTGCCAGTTGCACTGCTTCGGCTGATTCGTATGGTATCTCAAGCATGCTTAAGGATTCCGCCCAGCCCATCACACCAAGTCCGATCTTCCTGTTGCCTTCTGCCATTTCTTTGATTTCGGGTGAGAGGTAATGGTTAACCGTAATGACATTATCGAGAAAACGGGTGGCAATAGCAATGGTTTGGGCGAGCGCTTGCCAGTCCAGTGAACGATTGTGAACCCCCTTAAACTGAACAAACCTGGAAAGGTTGATTGATCCAAGATTACACGATTCATATGGCAATAGTGGAACCTCGCCGCAGGGATTTGTTGAATCGATTTTTCCAATAGCAGGGGTGGGGTTTGAAGCATTGATGGTATCGAGGAATATAACACCAGGGTCTCCGCTTGTCCATGCATTTTCTGCGATAAGATGCCACAGGTCTTTTGCCTTGACCGTTCTTACGGTTTGGTGTGAATTGGGATGGATAAGCTTCCAATCGTCACCCTGTTGCAATGCATACATGAAAGCATCTGACACCCCGATCGAAATATTGAAGTTCCTCAGATTTCCCTCAATCCTTTTGCAAGTGATAAACTCTTCGACATCGGGATGATCAATGTTTAATATCCCCATGTTGGCGCCTCTGCGTTTTCCCCCTTGTTTAACGTTTTCGGTGGCTGCATCAAATATTTTCATGAATGAAACCGGACCCGAGGCGGTGCCTTGTGAATGTTTCAGTGCATCATCTTTGGGACGAAGCTGGGAGAAATTGAACCCTGTACCTCCTCCGCTCTGCTGAATCAGTGCGGCTAATTTCAGTGAACTGAATATATCCTCCAAGTGGTCTGCAATGGGTAAAACAAAACAAGCGCTGAGTTGCGGCAATGGCGTACCAGCATTCATGAGCGTGGGTGAATTGGGCAGAAAATCCAGCTGTTCCATAGTTTCCAGAAACCTGCGTTCCCACACTTCCGATTGATCCACAGTCGACCAGCTGAGTTCTGCCTGAGCAACAGCCTTCGCCACCCGTCGGAACATCTGGTGGGGAGTTTCATCAGGCATCCCATGCTCGCCACTTCTCAAATAACGACTTTTCAATACGCTACGGGCATTGTCTGAAAGTTCGGCGATATTATTTTTTTTAGCGGGCAAGCGTAAATTATATATGTATGAGAAAAAGTACACAATGATTGGCGTCTGTAAAATGATATCCATCAATGCCTCAAGTGATGCTTATCACCGAAAAACGGTTTTTCCGGGAAATTCAGGCGGAAGCCCCCGCTGGGCTGTAATAATGATTATGCTCGGGAAATATGATTACGTATTTTCGCCTTCCAATATGTCGTTGGACAATAGGCCTTAACCAAAAAAAATACATGCTACGGTTTTTAATTTTCTGTGGAATACTCCTGATCTCGCTTACGGGAGCAGGACAGATTCAAAATTATAAGACAACGTCTCTGCCACTTGGCGATCTTCAGTCATTTTCTAACGCTCCAAAAAATTGGAAGCTTGCGGGAGGCATCAGGAACAGCTTCAAGGATACTTCCCTAAAGACCACGAAAGGAACAGGCGTGTTGTACGACGATTTTAGTAAGGGAATACAATATAAGGATGGTGCCAACCTGTTTACGAAGTTGGAACATGGAGATGTTTTTCTTTCTCTGGATTTCCTGATACCCAGCGGTTCCAATTCGGGTGTTTACTTGCAGGGCCGCTATGAAATTCAATTGTTTGACAGTTGGCTGGTAAAGACACCCCACGTCATTGACTGTGGAAGTATTTATGAGCGTTGGGACGATTCCAGGCCAGCGGGGGAGAAGGGATTTGAAGGTCATCCTGCGCGTGTCAATGCAAGTCTGGCACCAAATGCATGGCAACATCTGGAGATTGAGTTTCAAGCCCCGCGTTTTGATGCTGCCGGAAATAAAGTGAAACCCGCCCGATTTGTAAAAGTTGTATTGAACGGGATTACGATTCATGAAAATGTCGTCATTTTTGGGCCAACCCGGGCGGCAGCGTTTTCAGATGAAGCCGCCACCGGTCCGCTGATGATACAAGGTGATCATGGCCCGGTTGCTTTCCGAAATATCAACTATGCACTACTGAATGATTTCAAAGCCAATTTTAAAGATGTGAAGTATTCATATTATGAGGGTAAGTTTACTGGTTTTGGTGAACTAACAAAGGATAAGCTTACCAGTAGTGGATCAGCGGATGCCATTGATGTTAAACTTGCGGATAATCCAAATGCACTTGGACTTATATTCACCGGAACGCTCAGCGTCGATACACCAGACGAATATCAGTTTGACGTACAGCGATATGGTATGACCATGGTGTTATTAGATGGTGATACACTCATGAGGCCTGACACCAGATTTGCAAGCAGGAAACTATCAGCTGGAGCGCACACGCTACAAATCAGTTATATAAAGAATTTTTCATGGAGACCAAGTAAACTTGGTCTGTTCATTGGCAAAACAAATTCCCGTCCCCTTGCCTTGCATGTTCCCGCCTCTTTACCAAGTGAAGCTCCGGCTCCATTAATAGGCGTCGCAGTGCAAGATGAGCCTGAAATTATTCGGTCATTTATGGAACACCAGGGTAAGAAAAAGACACATGTTATTTCTGTTGGTGACCCTGCCGGCATAAATTATGCCTATGATATAGATCAGGCGGGCCTCTTGAAAGTCTGGCGCGGCGAATTCTTAAATGTGACCGAAATGTGGTATGAGCGCGGCGAACCGCAGTGGGCTTTTCCAATGGGCGCTAACATCACGTTAAGCGGAAGGCCGGTTGTTACTATCGTGGAAGATGAAAAGAAACCGTTGCCTGATTCGCTTAACTATACGAGTGACTTTATCTATAAGGGCTATCGCCTAAGCGTAACACGGACACCGATATTTAACTATCAGTACAGGAATTTGACTATAAGTGATGCTATGCAGCCGGCGCAAGATGACCTGGGTATATCGCGTTCAATAACCTTGAGCAACATAATGCCTTCGCAGATGGTCTATATCCGTGTGGCCGCGGGAGATTCCATCGAGAAGGTTGGGGATAATGTATATGCGATTGATGATCAACATTACTTTGTCCAATTACCAGCATTGGACAAAACAAAGGCTGAGATTATAAAATCCAACGGTAGATCGGAATTAGTTATCCGTTGCAGTGCTTCCACGACAATTCAATATTCCCTGATATGGTAATTTTACCTTACATAATTATGAGAATCTTTTCAAAGAGAACAATCCACATCACGCTAGCCTTTCTACTCGCAGGATCAGTATTCAACGCAATAGGCCAGACCGGAAGGCCACAGACAGAGGAGGATTATTATCAGATAAAAACCATACCCATACCTGAAGATGTGAAGTTGGAGGTTGGTGGACTAGCTGTTTTGAAGGATGGAAGATTGGCGGCAAGTACGCGCAGAGGTGAAATATGGATGATCGATAATCCATATATGGTGACGGGACAACCCCATTTTATGCGATTCGCCTCAGGCATGCATGAGGTACTGGGATTAGTGTATAAAAACGGCGCCTTCTATTGTACCCAACGCGGCGAACTGACCAGGGTCACAGATCTGGATAAGGATGGCATAGCAGACCAGTACGAATCACTTTACCGATTTGATATAAGCGGCAATTACCACGAATATGCCTACGGTCCTGTGTTTGATAGGAATGGTGATATGTATGTTACCTTGAATGTAGCTTGGGTTGGCTACGGCGACGGATTAGGTAAATGGCATGGTTGGTTAATCAAGATCAAACCTGATGGAACGATGGAGCCTATTGCCACCGGTCTTCGCTCGCCGGCAGGCTTCATGATGAATTCATCGAACGATATATTTTATGCAGAGAATCAGGGTGACTGGGTAGGATCGGGACGTGTTACGCACCTGGAGAAGGGTGATTTTGCCGGGAATGCCGGGGGACTAAACTGGACTAAGGAGCCCGAATCTCCGCTGAAATTAACAAAGCAGGACCTGGCGAAGGTTGATGACGGCCGGCCAATGCACGAGGCTGCAAAAGTCATTAAGGAGCTGAAGCTTCCGGCAGTATGGTTTCCGCATACCCTCATGGGAATTTCGACGTCAGATATTTTGGAGGATACCACGCAAGGTGCCTTTGGCCCTTTTGCCGGCCAATACTTTGTTGGTGACCAGGGCCATTCCAAGATCATGCGCATGTCGCTCGAAAAGGTGAATGGCAAATATCAGGGCGCATGCTATCCATTCCGGGAAGGATTTGCTTCGGGCCTGCTTCGCTTGCGCTGGGGTATTGATGGATCCATCTTTGCTGGTATGACCAGCCGTGGATGGTCCAGTACAGGGCCTGAACCATATGCACTGCAACGTCTGGTCTGGTCCGGTAAGACACCATTTGAAATGAAAACTATACAGGCAAAACCAGATGGGTTTGAAATAGAATTTACCACGCCAGTTGATAAAGCCACTGCAAAAAACCCAGACCACTATGAAGTGAACGGGTTCACTTACCATTACCACCATCAATATGGGAGCGAAGTAATTCAATTGGAGAAATGTAATCTCCAGGGTATCATTGTTTCAGAGGATGGACTGAAGGTAAGGTTGGTATTGGATAATCTAAGGCCCGGTTTTATTCATGAAGTTAAACTTAATGGGATTGTTTCTCACAATAATGTAAACCTCCTCCATAATTTTGGTTTTTACACACTGAATTCTATACCTGCAGGAGAAAGGGCCGTTCTTTTGGAGGATCAGAAGGTGCATCAGCATCATGAGATGGAGGTCATGACAGAGATCAACGAAAAAAAACCAACGGTCGCACCAACGAAAGTAGTTGCCGCGAAAACGCTTGCCAAAAGGCAACTTAAGATGCCTGGTGACTGGAAACAGCCCGATCAGGTCATTGTGCTGGGCACCAAGCCAGGATTAAAATACGATATAACAGCGATACAGGTAAAGGCTGGAAGCAAAATTAAATTGGTATTTAACAACAACGATGACATGAGCCACAATGTAGTCTTCGTCAAACCTGGCGCTGCGCGCGTGGTGGGTGATGCTGCATTCAACATGGGACTTAAGGGTGCTGAATTAAATTACATTCCGTCTACTGCTGACGTTTTATATCACACCAATCTTTTGCAACCCGGTACTTCGGAGGCGATTTACTTCATAGCGCCTGCTGCAACCGGAGATTATACGTAT
>JAOUDZ010000104.1 GCA_029858965.1 Cyclobacteriaceae bacterium | reverse complement strand
TTAATCCGGGAAAGAATATCAACCTGGGCATTCTGGCAACCCAGGCTCAAAACGGTCGCACCTGCCACGTTTGGATTATTAATGTACCCCGCGAGTAGACCACAGAGGGCCTCTGCATCCTGGCGCGTGCCGCCGCAACCTCCTTCGTGTGTGAGCAACTTAATACCATCAATATTTTTGAAAATTCTTGACGTTGCGGTATCACTTTCATTACCCAGGGGAGCAGACTTGATTGCATCGGTTTTTCCTTCGCGATAGAGTTGTACCAGCTGATGGACATAGTTTTTGTAAGCATCGTGTTTTGCAAAGCCAAGTTCTTCTTCAAAGGCATGGTGTATAACGTTCACGTTACGATTTTCACAGAAGACCATGGGGATGATTACCCAATAATTTGCTGTTCCTACCTGACCGTCCCGACGGTGGTACCCCAGGAAGGTTTTGTCCCGCCAGGGACCTGCATCAGGCCCTGTCCACTGAGTTGTTTTTGTCTTTCCAGCGAAGGCAGCAGATTTGTGCTTCACATTGTGCGTGCCGATTGCGCCTCCTGCCGGAATAGCTTCTGTGGTTTTGCCCACCAGGATTCCATACATAACAATTTCATCTTCAGGCGCCATCGCTTTCAAAACGAATTTGTGTTTCGCCTGAACATCATTTATCAGGGTTACCGTGTATCCATTGGTTGAAATTGCTTCACCGGCTTTCAGATCTGACAAAGCAACCAAAACATTATCAGCAGGGTGAATTCTTAAAAATCTGTTTGACATACCTTTAAAACAATTATCTTGTGCAACCGATTGCGCTACGCTGGGTTATCTTTTTAACTTACAAACTATTTTCAGAAAATATTGCATAAATATCAGTGGTATAATGTCAGTAAGCAAGAAAGATGTAATTGTGAACATTGAAGCATCAGGAGTTATTCCTGTTTTTTACCATGCTGATATGGACGTATTACTACGGGTACTTTCTATATGTTACCAGTGCGGTTTACGTGTATTTGAGTTTATGCAACAGCGTGACAACAAAGGCCTTCGTTTTTTTGAACATCTCGCAGAACGGCTGGACGAATTTCCAGGACTGACCCTGGGTGTGGTTACGGTGTTGGATGCTGCGATGACAGAACAGTACATAGCGGCCGGTGCTCACTATATTGCCTCACCCTTTCTGCGAAAAGACATGGGTCTGGTATGCGGAAAAGACCGCGTTATCTGGATGCCGGGATGCGCCACCTTCATTGAAATTGAGGAGGCTGAACAACTGGGTGCAACTGCTATCAATGTGCTGCCTGGAAATGTGCTGGGAGTTGATTTTATTGCAGCAGTAAAAAAGCAACATAGGTCCCTGCATTTAATCCCTTCCGGTATTACAGACTTCAAAGAAAAGGAGCTCATCAGATGGTTTGAGGTGGGAATATTGGCGCTAAAGGTAAGTACACAGGTATTCACCAAAGAGGATATTTCCGCCAAGGACTGGTCAAAAATTGAAAAGAATCTTACCGAATTATTAAGGAATATAAAGAAGGCTCAATCCATATTAAACCTTACTACTTAGCCCCAGTTCCCGAATGAAACCCATCACTACGGCAATACTTTCTTATGGCATGTCCGGAGAGATTTTTCATGCACCCTTGCTGCATGCACATGCTGGCTTCACACTTTCAACAGTTGTTCAACGAAATTCAACGAAGGCCAATATCCGATATCCTGATATTAAAATCGTCCGAGATGTCGATGCAGTAATGCAGGATGAAACCATTGAACTAATCATCGTGAACACGCCAAACGGAACTCATTATCCCTTTGCAACCCGCGCGCTGGAAGCAGGTAAGCACGTCGTTGTTGAAAAACCTTTTTCTGTTACCACGGCAGAAGCAGAGGGGATGATTGCATTGGGAAAGAAAACCGGTAAATTGCTTACCGTGTTCCAGAACAGGAGGTGGGATGGCGACTTCCTGACACTAAAGAAAGTTGTACAGGAAAAACTTCTCGGTGACGTAGTAGAGTTTGAATTGCATTACGACCGCTACAGAAACTACATTGAAGCGAATACGTGGAAGGAAGAATCCGCACCGGGTACAGGTATTCTTTATAATTTGGGTTCGCATATGTTGGATCAGGTACTGGTGTTGTTTGGTATGCCAGCCGAAGTAGATGCCCGCATGGGTGTTCAGCGGCAGGGTGGACAAGTTGATGATTATTATGATATTCGACTTCAATATGCTGGTTTTCATGCTATCGTGAAATCCAGCTACCTGGTGCGGGAACCTGGTCCTCGCTATATCCTTCACGGTACGAAAGGTTCATTCATTAAATACGGTCTTGATCCGCAAGAACAAGCATTAAAAGAGGGTAAGCAGCCCGGAAGTACGTCATGGGGATATGACCCGAAAGAATACTGGGGCAAACTCAATACTGCTGTGGGTAGCGTCCATGTAGAAGGAGTCATTGAAACCGAATTGGGAAACTACATGGCATATTATGATAATATTTACGAAGTGATTAGGGATGGAAAAGAACTGATGGTCAAACCGGAGGAATCACGCGATGGCATCAAAATTATCGAGGCGTGCGGGGAAAGCAACCGTCTTCGAAAAGCAATAAAGGTTTAAAGTAAAATAATTATAAACTAAATACTTCAATAGAAATGCAAGACAAAGTCATCACTTTCGGTGAAATTATGCTTAGGCTGGCGACGCCAGGTTATCTCAGGTTCGCGCAGACACCTGAATTTGAAGCCACCTATGGAGGAGGGGAAGCAAATGTCGCCGTTTCGCTGGCGAACTATGGAATCCCTGCTGGATTTGTCACCAGCCTTCCTAAAAATGATCTGGGCGATGCGGCCATCAGTGTGTTGAGGTCGCATAACGTTGATACGTCGCTCATCGTCAGGGGCGGTGATCGGATTGGAATTTATTTCCTTGAATCCGGCGCCGTAAGCAGGGGAAGCAAGGTGATTTATGACCGAGCCAACAGCGCGTTCGCCAGGTTGAAAAAAGGATCAATAGACTGGGATAAGGCTTTTGAGGGAGCCACGTGGTTTCATTGGACAGGTATAACCCCTGCGGTATCGGAAGGTTCTGCTGATGTATGCCTTGAGGCATGCGAAGCTGCTGCTCAGAAAGGGTTAACGATTTCCACAGATTTAAATTTTAGAAACAAACTGTGGAAGTGGGGCAAATCGGCGGGAGAAGTCATGGAAAAACTGGTTCAGCATTGTGATATTATTCTGGGAAATGAGGAAGATGCAGAAATGGTTTTTGGCATAAAGCCGGAAGGTGTTGATGTTAAGTCAGGCCACGTTGAAGGTGCAGCCTATGAATCCGTGGGCAAGCAACTGATGGCGAAGTTCCCTAAGGCAAAGAAGGTCATTATCACCCTGAGAGGCTCGATCAGTGCAAGCCATAATTCGTGGTCGGGCGTACTCTGGGACGGTAAAAAATTGATAGAGGCCCCAACGTATCAGATTACGCATATCGTGGACCGCGTAGGAGGCGGGGATTCGTTTATGGGTGGATTGATCTATGGCCTGATTGCATACCCGAAGGATGATCAGAAAGCACTGGGTTTTGCAGTGGCGGCATCCTGCCTCAAGCATACCATTAAGGGCGACTTTAACCTGGTAACTGTGGAGGAAGTTGAAAAATTAACAGGAGGGGACGCTTCCGGGCGTGTTTCCCGATAATTATTAAACACACGAAATATGACTTTTTCAAGCGATACTATTCAACAAGCCATGCGTTCATCGGGAATGATCCCCGTTTTTTTTAATGCCGATATTGAAGTGGCGAAGGCTGTATTGGATGCCGCTTATAAAGGCGGCGTGCGGGTTTTTGAATTTACCAATAGAGGAGAAAATGCCTTTCAGGTTTTCACACAATTAATCAAACATGCCGCGCAATACCCCGATTTGATGCTTGGGATTGGTACCATCATGAATGCTGAGGCTACCTTGAAATACATTGGCGCGGGAGCGCACTTTATTGTATCGCCTATTCTTAAGGCTGAGATGGCAACGGCATGTCAGAAAGAAAATATACTGTGGATCCCCGGCTGCGCAACGCTAACGGAGATTGTAACAGCAAAGGACTTGGGCGCCAAGGTCATCAAAATATTTCCGGGATCAGTTTTGGGACCTGGGTTCGTTTCGTCGATTATGCCTGTAGTACCAGGGTTGCAATTAATGCCGACTGGCGGGGTTGAGCCCACGGAAGCCAATCTTTCAGCATGGTTTAAGGCGGGGGTGATTTGCGTGGGTATGGGCTCGCAGCTGTTCACAAAAGAAATAATTGAGAGAAAGGATTGGGCAAGACTGCAGCAAAATGTCAGCGACGCATTGGCCATTATCAAAACGATAAGGAAATAAAAGCAAGGGATGAGATTTAGCAAACGGGAAATCGTAGATGTGATGATAGGTGCTGGTATAGTTCCTTTGTTTACACACGACAATCCGGACGATGCCCAACAAGTATTAGAAACAGCTTACAGCGGTGGCATTCGCGTCTTTGAATTTACAAACCGAAGAGAAAATTCTTTTGAGGTTTTCAGGCACTTGCTTTCTGTATCAAGAAAATACCCGGATCTCATGCTGGGTATTGGTACCATTATGGATGGCGCCACGACAAGAAAATTCATTGATGCAGGCGCTGATTTTATTATTTCACCGATCTTGAATCTTGAGATGGGTGGCGTATGTCGCGATCTCGATCGGCTTTGGATTCCGGGTTGTGCAACGCTTACTGAAATCGTTACGGCTAGAAATCACGGTGCGGAAATTATCAAACTGTTCCCAGCCTCTGTATTAGGTCCAGGGTTTGTGTCAGCGATTATGCCGGTTGTCCCTGACCTGCGGCTTATGATTACGGGCGGAGTTGAACCTACTGAGCAGAGCCTGGCAGCATGGTTTAATGCCGGGGCGGCATGCGTCGGTATGGGGTCACAACTTTTTACAAAGGAAATTTTAGCGAAAAAAAACTGGCCATTATTAAAACAAAAATTAGAAAATGCGCTGACTATCGCAGCGCAAGTAAGAAGTAAATAAATATATATATATATAACCCCTACATTGTGGAAAACCTAAGCAAACCAATCGGTAATTATCGCTGGACCATTTGTGCACTCGTATTCTTTGCTACTACTGTTAATTATCTCGATCGTCAGGTTATTAGCCTTTTGAAATCTGTTCTTTCGGATGAGTTAAATTGGGATGATGGCGACTACGCGAATATTGAGATAGCATTTAAGTTGGCTTACTCTTTCGGAATGCTTATTGCAGGCAGAGTCATCGATATGCTGGGCACAAAAAGAGGGTATGCCACAGCAACTGGTTTGTGGAGCCTTGCAGCCATGGGTCATGGCTTTGCAAATTCTACTTTGGGTTTTATGGTCGCCCGGGCAGCGCTTGGAATAACTGAGGCGGGGAATTTCCCTGCCGCAATTAAGGCCACGGCAGAATGGTTTCCCAAAAAAGAAAGAGCCTTTGCTACCGGAATTTTTAATTCTGGAACGAACATAGGAGCCATTGTTGCACCACTTACAGTGCCTTTTATAGCGGTAGCCTGGGGATGGAAATGGGCTTTTATATTGACCGGTCTCATCGGCTTCGTGTGGTTGGTGCTATGGCAAATCTATTACACAAGTCCGGCTGATTCTAAAAAATTAAGCAAGGAAGAGTTTGATCATATTCATTCTGACATCGAAGATGAGAAAATAGAAAAAGCAGGGAAAGATGAAAAGGTTGCCTGGATCAAGCTGCTTGGTCACAGACAAACCTGGGCATTTGCTTTGGGTAAGTTCTTGACCGATCCGATCTGGTGGTTCTATTTGTTTTGGCTGCCTGATTTTCTTCAAAGTGAATACCAGCTGAGTCTCATAGAATTAGCGGTTCCTGTGGCGGTGGTTTACCTGATCTCAACTATTGGCAGTGTCGGAGGAGGATATCTCCCCATGTTTTTCATAAACCGAAATATGCCTGCATTCAAGGCAAGAAAAACGGCTATGTTAATCTTCGCCATATGCGTTTGGCCTGTAGTGTTTTCTCAATATGCCGGTGAAACAAATATGTGGCTAGCGGTACTGGTTATAGGAATAGCAGCGGCCGCACACCAGGCATGGAGCGCCAATATATTCACTACCGTGTCGGATATGTTCCCCAAAAAGGCAATCGCTTCTGTTACGGGTATTGGCGGAATGGCAGGAGGCGTTGGAGGCATCGTGCTAACATGGGCAGTTCAGAAAAGTCTTTTTGTTCACTTCAGGGAAATTGGCCAGATAGAAAAAGCCTATTTTATAATGTTTCTGATCTGCGGAGGGTCGTATTTTCTGGCCTGGTTAATTTTACATTTTCTTGCACCAAAGATGGATCGCGTAAAATTATAGCAGGGAAAATATTGGTTTCAAGCCAGATAGTGCTACAAAAGCTGTAGCCTTTCCATACAGGAAGAGACTACAGCTTTTCCTTGGCTTGTCAATCAGATTGCTTCCGGTCCTCTTTCTCCTGTTCTTAACCGGATACACTGTTCAAGGGGAGTAATGAATATCTTTCCGCTGCCGACTAGTCCGCCGTCGTGTGCTGTCGTGGCATTTAAGATCGCATTACAGGTTGTCTCTACAAAATCATCGTTCACGGCAATCTCTAACCTGATGTTTGGCACCAGATTGGGAACAACTACCTGACCCCGGTAAATTTCTTCCGTTTTGCTTCGTCCGTGACCAGAAACATGACTGGTCGTGATTCTGGAGATGCCAGCATCAATGAGCGCTTCCCTGACCTGATCGAGTTGATTCTCGCGAATGATTGCTATTAGTAGTTTCATGCGTTAATATTTTTTTGTTCGCAGACACTGCTTTCTTGCTGAGCCGCGTCTAATTATGCATTTCTGAAGGTTGATATCCTTCATCTATTAATTTGGATTGGTCATCCCATATCCTCTCTCACCGTGGTAAGAATTGTCGAGTCCTCTCATTTCAGCCTCCGCGCTGGATCGGATAGGAACGATTTTGTTCAATACAATTAGAATCACCCATGTTCCGAACGCAGCGTACGAGATGGCAATGAGTACTGCCAAAGCTTGCACCCCAAGTTGTTGTATCAAAGTCCAGCTACCTGCAGCATCCGCAGCTTCAGCCATCCAGGATTCGCGTATGAAGAACGTTAATAATATTGCACCGACAATTCCACCAATCCCATGAATACCAAAAGCGTCAAGGGTATCATCGTAGCCAAGTCTGTTCTTCAGCAGAATTGCCATATAACAAAAACCGCTGGCCAGTATACCCAACGCCATTGCACCAACAGGCTTAACAACACCAGCCGCTGGGGTAATGGCAACAAGCCCCGCGAGGACACCGCTGACAAACCCTAGTGCAGTTGCTTTTCCCTGGTGTGTTCCCTCAATAATAATCCAGGCAAGCGCACCAGCGGCAGCGGCAATCTGTGTTGCGGTTAAGGCTTGGGCCGTACTCAATCCACTGGATATGCTGCTGCCTGCATTGAATCCGAACCATCCAACCCAAAGTAATCCGGCACCAATCATGGTCATCACTAAATTGTTGGGACGCATCGGTAAATGTGGAAATGATTTGCGGCCGCCTAAGAAAATGGCTACGACAAGTCCGCTAACACCCGCCGAGATATGCACTACTGTTCCTCCGGCAAAGTCGATGGCACCTTTCGCCCCAAGGTTAAACAGGAATCCATCACTTGCCCAGACCCAATGGCACAAAGGGTTGTAGATCAGTGTACCCCATAATGCAATGAAAAAACAATATGCCTTAAATGAAACACGTTCGGCAAAGGCGCCTGCAATTAAGGCAGGCGTGATAATTGCAAACTTTGCCTGGAACATTGAAAATACATACTCCGGAATTCCTGCATCCATGATCGTTTCGTCAATACCGGCTAACATGAAATAGTCCCAACTCCATCCGAACCATCCGCCCAACACATTCGGCCCAAAGGCCATGGCATATCCGCAAATAACCCAGAGCACTGTCATTATTCCCATAGCAGCAAAACTGTGCATCATGGTACCCAATACATTCTTAGTTCTGACAAGGCCGCCATAGAACATCGCAAGACCAGGAATCATGAGCAATACCAGCGCTACGGAAGTCAGCATCCATGCAGTAGCACCCGAGTCAATTTCGGGCATGTCCGATGCATATACTGTCGCAGGGAACATAGTAATAGCCAAGAAAGCGAGTAGTGAGCGTTGTAAAATTTTCATTGGCAATAAGGTTTAGGTTGATTGTGACTGACAGGCAAAATAGAGTACTTTGGTTTTATATACAATAGCAGAACTCCATTTGGCCACCTGTATGTGTTTCCGTACTTCTACGATATACCTTATTCGCAATCGTTTTCTAAGAATCAAATAGGTGAAAACACTAACTTGACGGCCGTTTACAAAAAGTTCTAAATATTCAACAGTATGTCAAAAAAAGAAACTCCGGAATTCATACGTGTGCCTTTGGCTGCAATGGAATCACAATTCCACCACATTTTAATGCAGCACGGGTTCGCCGATGGGAAAGCAAAAATATGTGCGGGTATATTTACGAGCAATAGCGTTGATGGTGTTTACACGCATGGCGTGAACCGATTTCCGAGATTCATAAAATACGTGCAGGATGGTCATATTAATCCCGCGAATCAAGCTATTTGCAGTAGCCGTGTTGGGTGCATTGAACAATGGGATGGACAAATCGGCCCTGGGCCTTTGAATGCTTTGCAGTGCACAGACCGTGCAATGGAAATTGCCACGATCCATGGAATGGGTTGTGTCGCCCTTGCCAATACCAATCATTGGATGCGCGGTGGAACGTATGGCTGGCGTGCAGCGCATAAGGGATTTGTATTTATCGGCTGGACGAATACCACAGCGAATATGCCTACCTGGGGTGCCGTTAGTAGTAAGCTTGGCAACAACCCGTTGGTTATTGCTGTTCCCTTTCAGCAAGAAGCGATTGTGCTGGATATGGCGATGTCACAATTCTCGTATGGGGCACTTGAATTTTACGAGATGAAAAATCAGCAACTCCCTGTACCTGGCGGGTTCTCCACGGATGGTATATTGACTACGGATCCCGGTGAGATTAGCAAGTCGCAAAGAATTTTACCCACCGGTTACTGGAAGGGCGCAGGGTTATCGTTGCTGTTGGATATTCTGGCAACAATTCTTTCAGGAGGTCTTTCTGTGGAAGGGATTTCGCAACAGAAGGCGGAATGCAATGTCTCGCAGGTATTTATTGCGATCAATATCTCAAAGCTTGCCAATTACAGAACAATAGCTTCGGCTATTCAGGGTATTATTGACGATTATCATCAATCGGTCCCCGATAAATCGGCTAAAGTTGTTTATCCAGGAGAGAAGGTGCTGGATTTGCGGGCAGAAAATACTACCAAAGGTATCCCGGTCATGAAGGCCGTGTGGGATGAAATTCAAGCATTATAAAAATTTGATTGTTAGTTTGCACAGCAATATTTTTCAAGCGGCACAAATGCATCATAGGGAATCCGGTAAACATTGTAGATTTTTGACAAAATCAGCGTTGATGTCCTAAACAGTAGCCCAGGAGGAATGAAAAAAGGCAGTAAGCACAAGAAAGGTTATTCATTTTTTCATCGTGACTTAAGCTGGCTTTTGTTCAACGAGCGCGTGCTCGATGAGGCCCGGAGAGAAACAGTTCCGCTGATGGAAAGAATCCGATTTCTTGCCATCTACTCTTCCAATCTTGATGAGTTTTATCGTGTCCGCATGCCGGCGCTTGCAGCCCTTGCGAAGTTATCGCCTGATCGTGAAAAAGAAAATTTGAATGCGGTTATTGATAAGATCAACAAGACTGTCGTGCGGCAGCAAAAAAACTTTGGATGGATAATCGAAGAACAAATTCTTCAGGCTTTGCGAGCCCAACGCATCCATCTCTTCTATAAGGAACGTTTACCAGCTTCCACGCACGCGTTGCTTCAGAACTATTTCATGGATACCGTGGCCGCCTATGTACAGGTAGTTGATCTTTCTGCTGAGAATGGATTCTTTCCGGAGAACAACAAAGTGTATCTCCTGGTAACCACGGAAGGCGGCAGGATGGATAGTGGTCTTTACATTGTCAGCATTCCTTCAGAGTCCATACCCAGATTCTATGCCCTTTCACAAGGCGATATTCAGTACATTGTGTTTTTGGATGACATTATAAAACTTTGTCTTCCCAGGTTATTCCCGCGGGAAAAGATCGTGTCTTGTCAAAGTTTCAAGATTACCAGAGATGCCGAACTTAATTTAGAAGATGAATTTGCAGGCAATCTGGCAAAGCAGATCGAGAAAAAGATCTTGCTGCGTGAATTTGGTCCGGCAACCCGATTCCTGTACGAACCAGGTATTCCAAAACACATGCTTGAACTACTTAAGCATAGACTGGGGCTGGGCACAGCGAATTTCATTAAGGGAGGGACATATCATAATTTGAAGGACCTGTCAACATTACCGTTGAAGGAACCACACTTCAATTATCCATCCAGGCGTAGCGTTGAGTTTGTAGTTGACGGAGAACTAGGATCATTATTTCAGCATGTTAAGCAGAAAGACATTCTATTACATCTCCCATATCACTCCTACAATACTGTTTTGCGGTTCTTTAATGAAGCCGCCATTGATCCAAACGTAACCAGGATTTATGTGACCTTGTATCGGGTCGCAAGTGATTCCCGCATTGTAAATTCACTCATAAGTGCTGCAAGGAATGGAAAGAAGGTTACCGTCTTCGTCGAGTTAAAAGCAAGATTTGATGAGGCCAACAACATAAAATGGTCAAAAAAAATGAAAGCTGCGGGCGTCCGTATCATTGAAAGCATACCAGGACTTAAAGTACATGCCAAACTGGCGTTGGTAAAACGAAAAATTGGTGAGAGCATTGATCTGTTCGGCATGATGTCTACCGGAAACTTTAATGAGATTACAGCGCAATATTACACGGATCACATTCTCATGACTTCGCATTGGCAGACCTTGAGAGAAACGGAAAAACTTTTTCAATTGCTGAAAAAAAGAAAGAAAAATATTCAGCAAAGCAAACATCATTTTAAGCATCTGTTGGTAGGGTTATTGAACTTGCAGGAACGATTTATAGCATTGATTGATCGTGAAATAGCGCATGCGAAGAGCGGATTGCATGCTTCCATAATTATTAAGTTTAATAATCTGGAAGATGGGGTGCTGATCGAAAAATTGTATGAGGCATCAAATGCAGGGGTGCAAATCGCTTTGGTTGTGAGAGGAATTTGCTGCCTGGTTCCAGGCGTTCCCGGCATGAGTGAAAATATTACCGTCAAGCGGATTATCGACCGTTACCTTGAGCATGGACGAGTTTTTATATTTCACAATAACAATGATCCACAGATCTACCTGGGGTCTGCAGATTGGATGATTCGAAATATTTACAGACGAATAGAGGTTTGCTTTCCTGTCTATAATCCCGATTTGAAATCGGAAATCATGAATATCGTTCACCTTCAGCTTAGCGATAATTGCCAGGCGGTTATGATCAATGATCAATGCCAAAATATTCCTGTAGCTTGTTCCGACAATGTGGCGCCAATTCGCTCCCAGCATGCAATTGGTGAACTAGTATCCTTGTCTGCCAGGAAACTAATCGTACATCCTGCCGATGCTTAGATTCAGCAACAGATTATATTTACCACTATTCATATCTTAATCTATTGGCAGGATTGCTCAATGCAGCTTTCAGTGTTTGTGAACTTACAGTGATTAGTGCAATGCATACTGCAGCAACGGCTGCCAACAGAAATGCAAAAACATCCATATCAATATGATAGGTAAATGTGCCCAGCCATTGGTCCATAAAATACCATGCAATCGGCCTTGCAATGATGTTCGCTACAACGATCAGCATGACTACCTCTCTGTAGAGGAGTGAAAGGATACTCGGTACGGAAGGCCCTAAAGCCAAATCCGAAAAATGATCACTTTGCAGTCAAAATGTTAATTTCTTGAGATGGTCCCCTAACTGTATTTCACCATCCTGGATGACCTTCGCGTAAATTCCCCGAAGGCGGAGTTCCTTTCCGCCCTTCGTACTGATAAATTTTAAAGCTTCCTCCCCGTAGCGATCCTTGAAGCTGGCGCATCCATTATGCGGCACGGCTGTAATTTCAAGTATGACCGTTCCTATAGATAGTCTTTGGCCAGGTTCTAAATTGTGAATACTTAAATCCAAATCCACAATAAGATTGTCCCCAGCAAGTGACCATTGTGATCTTGATGCTGAAATTAAATCGAGGCATCGGCTGTTCATTATCGCAACCTGGACTGTGGGGTCAGGACTGCCATCGGGTAGTGATTTCCAGCAGCCCTTCGCCCAATGATCACCTTCTACACCACCTTGTGAACTCAGCGTACAACGGTGTGGAGTCGATCGCGCTTTCTTGGCAGGTCTTGTTACAATCATTTCAAGAATGCCATTGTCTGCCGGAGAATTCCGGATGTGCGCAAGTCCGGATTCTAAAAATGATTGGGAGCGATATTCAATCATAGCACTATGCAGTTTATTCCTTGAATGTGTACAAAGATAAACCCTTTAAAAGCGTGTTGCCAACTTGACATTCACAGACCTTAGTGGTTCCTGCCGGCAAGAAATGGATTCAGATGCAGAAAGGTTGTTTTCAGCCTGAAGAAAGCCTGTACGACAAAAGCTAATTTGCCGTACAGGTAGTTTATGAACGCTATTGCCTGCCAATTTCAATCAACTTATCAATATCATTATTGATCGAAAGAATTAACAACGATGTAGCAGTACAAAAAACAGGGCTCGTAATACAATGATGTCCATTCCAGCTGCCGTCGTTGTTTTGAATTTTCAACATACGACCACTGATGTTCTCATACCAAGTTTTCCACCCATCATCTTTTCCTATAACCATACTCTCTCCGGTTTGGAGATAACTTAGGAATTCCTCACCACCATTGCTTCCGAAGCCATCCATAATGTCTGCCCGCTGTGCTTGTACTTTAGCGGACTGATATACTTCGTATGCGGTAGCGTATTTCATCGCATCGGCTTCGTCAAATCCGATTTTCTTCAGATTTTCTGCGGAAGCTGGTGCATTTTGTCCAAGGGTACCATTATGCTTTGCCTTCGAAATCTCCTCTTCTACTTTCCTTGCTTCTTTAGCACTTGCCCGAGCGGATCCGGATACAGAATATAGCATCACGCCCGCACCCATCTCGGTTTTAACATCCCCGGTTTTTGCATCGTAATTATTTTTTTGAGATTGTCGTGAGCGTTCCAATGCTTCCTCATCAACAACAGCTCCTTTTGTTTGCGCTGATTCTAACGCGTTGGTAGCAAAAGAAGATTGTAATACACCGGCCCAGCCGGCGCCTGCAATATTGCCGTTGTTATCTTGCGCGCGTTGTATTTTGGATACACAGGCATTCAGATTTCTTTGCACACTGGCTTTCAGTTTGGCGTCATGACCTACATAGTCGATTACGTTGGAAAAGAACTGCGCAGTTAGAATTACGTCAATGTTCTCACCAAGCTTGGTCTGGATCTGCGTTCCGGATTGATCTGTAATATTGAGACTACTGATTGGGGAATTTTCCGTTGCCTGTAGAAGGTAGTTCAGAGCTTCTTGGAGCTGTTGTGAATATTCACCGGTTGTAAGGGTATTGCCGCTGCGCAACAGGGCCATTGCCACCATCGCGGTAGTGGCAGGATCAGCAGCCACAGCATGTGGATCGATAATATCCTGTCGCGAATGTGTGCCAGCACCCCATCCTCCATTGCTGTTTTGCGCCAGGGCAAGCCAGGAAAGTCCATGTTCAACAGCTTGTTGAACCTTTTCAGGCGTTTTGTACCTGGAGTTTTCTTCTGAGGATTCTTCGCCCATCAACGTGCGATACACACAACCTTGGGGCGGGACGAACGGTGGAGTCTTTTTTGATGGAGTTCCCAACCTGCGAAAGGTGAACCCAAGGAACAAAATCGTGCTTACAGCCAGCACCGTCATAACCGGAAATCTTAATGTTTTCATAGTAATGTATTTTTTGTTTACAGTACGTATGATGGCGGCGAGATGAATAATCCATAAAAGAAGTGCATATATTTTTTTAGAAGCCAGTCATTAAACGAAAATTTTATTTCGCAGGGTCTTTCGCTATCTTTCACCAATAAACTGCATATTCAATGGTATCAGGTCGTGTTATTAAGATCGGCATTCCGATTATTTTACTTGTTGGCATCTATTTTCTTGGACCTAAACCAGGAGAGCCAGCTTTCAGTCTGGCGATGCCGGATGTTCCGGCAGATCCAATTGCGCTCGAAGCGTATGTCCGCAACCAGGAGGCCAAGCACATTATAAAACCCGACAACGAAGCCCGCATTATCTGGAATGATAGCAGCAGTCAAAAAACGGAGTATGCTGTTGTTTACCTCCATGGTTTCTCAGCAAGCCAAATGGAAGGGGATCCGACCCATCGACGATTCGCGAAGGAGTTTGGATCTAATTTATATTTAGCACGGTTGGCTGATCACGGTATCGATACTACGGAAGCATTGCTGCTTTATACGCCAGATCGTTCATGG
>JAOUDZ010000201.1 GCA_029858965.1 Cyclobacteriaceae bacterium | reverse complement strand
AATAACAAATGTAAGGGCATCAGGACTTTGATAGTATCGCCAAATGCTCCCCATGATCAGGTCACTTTGCACGTAGCCTCCCCAGGCACCCAATCCGGAAGCAAGCAGTAAAATGATGACAAATTCGGTATTTACAATCCTTGTAATATTAGAAACAGAAGCGCCCAAGACTTTGCGCACGCCAATTTCCTTCATCCGCCTGATGATGTTGAGCGACACCAGCGTAAACAAGCCAGTGGCGGACAAAAGCAAAGTGATCACGCCCATAAAGCCAAACATGTATACGATGTTGATGTTGACTTCGTCTACTTCTGCCATATTTTCATTCAACATCCTGCCGTTATACAACCTGTTCGGGAAAACCCTATTCCATTCCTGATCCATGTAAGTATTCACAGCCGGCACCTGTGCGACACTTGTGCTCACCACGAGTTGCGTGTATTGCGCAGGCAGTACATAACGAATCATCATGGGTTCCATCTCCCGCCACAGTCCCGCAGTGTACACATCCCTAACCACGCCAACTACATACAACTTTACGGTGTCTTTCCAGATGATTTCCTTGCCGATTGGTTTATCCCAATTAAAAGCATTGGCCATCTTTTGTGTGATAATTACCGATTCTTTTCGATCTGTCTCCGAATCTTTGATAAAGTCACGACCCTCTATCAGTTTCAAATTCATGGTAGGCAAATAATTGTCGCCGACCTCAATGATATCCACTTCGATTTGTTTTGACTCATGTCTTACCGGATCATTGGAGCGGTTCGAAAATATTCCGCTACGCGCACCAGCGATCGAACCAATGGCCGGGTTCGACTGTAATGCATTGCGATAGATATCAAATTCGCTTTGATTGTCGACCCATGCGATCAAGGACCCGCGCGCATCAAAGCCCAGATCATACGCGCGTTGGTACCGTGCATTTTGAATAAAGCCTATTGCACTCACAATCGATATAAGTGAAATACTGAACTGTAGTCCCAATAAAGTGCGTGTAAAATTATTGGTACCGCCGAACTTCTGTGTGCCTTTCAAAATCGTAACCGGTTGAAACTTGCTGATGTAAAAAGCCGGGTAACTTCCTGCCGCAACACCTGCGAATATCAACACGCCAAAAAGAAAAGCCAGGAAGATGGGATTATCCAGGTAGTGCGGCGTCAACCGAAAATACTCCCACATGATATTCCAACTCCGCACCATGAAATCCGACAACACCAAACCCACAACCATCGCCAGCGCACAGATGAACATCGTTTCACCCATGTACTGAAGAATCAAATGCCTGCGCGTACTGCCCATCACCTTTCGAACGCCTATTTCTTTCAACCTGCGAGAAGAGATGGCGATGGATGTATTCGTTAGGTTGAAGCAGGCGAGCAGCATCAGGCAAATACCCATCACATTTGACCCAATTACGGCCGAGATAGGTGGGGCACCCCATGTTTCTCTGCGCGCATCGTCCGCGCGGTCAGCATGGGCCATGGTCGTGAATGGATCCAGTATAAACTCCTTTACCTGAAAGTCCTCCCGCACCTTGTTATTATTTTCCACAAAAGGCTGTAACTGTTTATGCACCGTGCTCACCCGGCTGGCATCCTTGATCTGCACGAACAACGTGCTCCGCACTTTCCAATCGTCTTCGCGGATTTCTTTATGCTCATCTTTGTAGTTCTCAAAATTCATGTAGGCTGATCCGTCCCTTTGAAAGAAGCTGGAGTTCATCGGTGGGTCTGTGAACACGCCAGCGACCTTTACTTCCTTCAGTTCCTGGCCATAGACTTGCGTAATGGTTTTACCTTCGGCACCTGCGGCTGAACCGAACAAGCGGATGGCCATTTGTTCACTGATGAGGACACTGGTCTTGTCGTGTAAAGCGTCGGGGTTGCCGGCCAGAATGTCAAAAGAGAAAAGTTGAAAAAAATCGGGGTCAACATAACTTAAATTGGCGGGAAAGAGATCGGCGTTGAGTTTAAAGTTCGACCAGGAGTGATAGTAGCGACTGGATTTGTCTACGTCTGAAAACGTTTTATCCACTACCTCTCCCAATGGAAAGGGGGCGTAGCCGTGACGGGTAAGGGTCTTTTCGAATTCGCGGATGGCACCTACCCTGTATAGCTGTGCACGGTTCGTGTGCACTGCATCGAAATTGGCGTCGTATTCAAATGCAAAGTAGCCCACAATGCATTGCGCAACGGCCAAACCCATTCCAAATACATTAATGAAAATGAAGAGTTTGTTCTTCTTCATATTTCGCAGGGTGATCATCAGGTAATTTTTGATCATGTCAGATATGCGTTTGTTGGACCATGCTTATAAATTTACGAAATATACCCGCTTAGGTTATACGGCGAGGAAAAAAGGAATGCTTTTATGGGAATAGCAATCACTATGGTGCTGTATTTTCAGCGAGAACTAATCATGAAAGTTGGCGGGAAGTGCGGCCTGCCCGACGAGTCGGAGTGTTGCTGCTGGCCCGGCCTGATTTTGGCTGGCATGTCATGCTCACACGATGAGCAAGCAGCATGGGGTCAATTACTTTCTGCTGTCCAGCATCCCAAAGCCCCTGACTTCGGGAGGAACTTGCCGCTTGAAAAAAAAGAACAATAATCAGAGTTGAATTTTCATTAGATTGCCATGATAGAATAGTTTCATTGCCATATGAGAATTCCTTTCGTCCCTGCTTCCTTGATGGCAGAAAGCCAAAAACCAGTGAAAATTAAAAAGCATGCAGTGCTGCTGCTGCTGGCGGGTGCAATTATTTGCCAATCATGCAACGAGAAAAATACAAACCCAAATGATGGTGTGGCATTGCGTAAAGGGAAAATTGATTTTAATTATGATGTTAAACCTATTCTGTCCGATAAATGCTTTGCCTGCCATGGGCCAGATATAAAAAAAAGACAAGCCGACTTCCGGCTGGACAATGAAGAAGGAGCATTCAGGGCACTGAAATCCAATCCCGCTCATTTCGCCATTGTCAGGGGAAACCCAGAGGAAAGTGTTCTGGTCAAACGAATATTTTCGGAAGATCCGCTGTTCCAAATGCCACCGCGTGAATCAAACCTGTCCCTTACAGAAAGGGAAAAGAGAATTCTAAAACAATGGATACAAGATGGCGCTGAGTATAAAAAGCACTGGGCTTTTATACCGCCGCAAAGACCTGAACTTCCTGACATAACTTCGGACTGGTGTGTCAATGATATTGACAGATTTATATTGGTTAAACTTCAGGAGGTGGATCTTAAACCAAGTTCCGCGGCAGACAAGGAGCGGCTGATCCGCAGGGTAAGTTTTGACCTTACAGGATTGCCGCCATCGCTTGAACAAGTGGATGCCTTTCTTAAGGATGATTCACCCAATGCATACGAAAAATTAATTGATGCATTGCTGGCATCAACAGCCTATGGAGAGCGTTGGGCAAATTACTGGCTTGATGTGAGCCGGTATGGCGACTCACACGGTTACCAGGATGATTTGCCGAGGGTGATGTGGCCCTGGAGAGATTGGGTTATTCACGCATTCAATGAGAATCTGCCCTATGATCAATTCGTAACCTGGCAATTGGCTGGTGATCTTTTACCAAATGCCACCCCTGAACAAATTCTT
>JAOUDZ010000103.1 GCA_029858965.1 Cyclobacteriaceae bacterium | reverse complement strand
CATGAGGCACACTTTACACGTGTAACAGAAAAATTTCTTGAATATCTTAAAAATAAGAATATGCCAGATTGGGAGGTCCCCAATATGCTGGCTAAGTACTACACAACCACAAAGGCACTCGAATTAGCCCTTAAGAAACCATGAAACCAACTTCTTCGATCGCAATGAGGTTCCTTATTTTCATGTTCGTAGTCCTGAACCTGACTTTGGCCAATGCACAGCTAAGAGCAATTCCACCATCGTTGTTTACCCTGGAGGACATAACGGAATTTCAAGTGGAAGGGAGTACAAGATTTTTGGAATCGCTAGAGATCGAGGTATTTACACTGAAACCGGGAAAAAAAATTTTACGAGCCCAAACAAGAAAAGAAGAGGACCTGGTGATCGTCAAAGAGGGACAGTTGGGCATAAATCTAAATGATGCAAGTGGTATTGTCGGGCCTGGGAGCGTTGCTTTTGTAATGCCTGATGAGACCTACGCAGTGCAGAATAATGGCAGCGGCCCCGCAACTTTTTATCGGCTGAAGTTTAAACCAAAAAATTCCATTGACAAATCAAGAGGTCAAAGTAACGGTGGATCCTTTGCCATAAATTGGGACAAAGTTGTAATGAAAGAAAATGAACACGGTGGACGGAGAGATTTCTTTGACAGACCTACGGCGACGTGCGAGGATTTTGAAATGCATGTAACAACCTTGATTGAAGGCTTGCCCAGCCACCCTCCCCACACCCACGAACCCGAGGAGATCATTTTGATGATAAAAGGTGATGCAACGATGTCAATAAACAACAAAAATTATGTGGGCTCAGCAGGAGATCTTTTTTTCCTTCCTTCCGGTAGTCTTCACGGCATACGTAATTCAGGCAAAGGGCCATGTGAATATTTTGCCTTTCAATGGAAATAAACATTTTGGGTGTTCTCCGCTATTAGATAAAACCAGGGAATCGTCCTTTTTAAGCCTTGTTTTCATTAAGCCGTGCACATGACTTTGGTAAGATGACAACATTGATTGACGGCGATATTGCATTTCGTCAGCACAGTGGCGGCCTACCCGTTTTGGTATTTCGATTCAGCCAGCAGGTGATATCATCCTGGAATGCTTTTTTCGGATTAAGCTTGTAAGCAAAAAGCAAAATTGTGATGTGGTGATCTGAAATGCATTGTTGCTTTTGGTCAAATAACTTGTTCAATATCCGATTATATATTGAATGACTCACATTTGTTGACAAAAATTACCAATTTTAAGTTTGCGCACCAGAAGAAATATAGGACTATGATTTTAAAATATCTCCGGACAACGATTTTTTTTCTTTTTACTTTCGCTCCCTGTGCTTTCGCGGAAGATGGTTACAGATTGTGGTTGCGTTATGATCGCATTGAAGATCAGTTGATCCTAAAAGAATACAAAAAGAATGTTCAAGCTGTAACCTTTGAGAGAAAATCCCCCACATTCCAAATTGCTGAAGACGAATTGGTCCTGGCGCTAAATGGATTGTTGGGAATAAATCCAGTGCTATCGAATTCCATCAGGCATACCGGAACTATACTGATAGGTACTCCTGACAGCTCTCCGCTCATTGCCGGACTGAATATTATGGATAAACTGACTGGGCTTGGAACGGAAGGATTTCTGATTTTGACCGCTACCGTTTCAGGAAAGAAATGCATCATCATTACAGCCAACAAGGAAGCGGGGGTATTATATGGTACTTTTTATTTCATACGTTTATTACAGACCCATCAGCCCATCCAGAACCTATCCATTGCGAGTGCGCCAAAAATACAACACAGGATATTGAACCATTGGGATAATCTGGACAGGACCGTGGAGCGGGGGTATGCGGGATTTTCACTGTGGGACTGGCACAAACTTCCGGACTACCTGGATCCTAGGTATTATGACTACGCGCGCGCCAATGCTTCGATAGGTATCAATGGTACGGTGATCACCAGCGTGAATGCAAATGCACAGGCACTAACACCCGCTTATTTAGAAAAGGTGGCAGCCCTGGCAGACGTATTCCGGCCGTATGGCATCAAAGTATACCTCGCTGCGCGTTTTAGTGCACCGGTAGAACTGGATAAGTTGCCAACCGCCGACCCGCTTGATCCGGCGGTGCGCGACTGGTGGAAAAACAAGATAGATGAAATATATACCTACGTCCCCGACTTTGGTGGATTTGTCGTAAAAGCAAATTCGGAGGGACAACCAGGGCCGCAAAATTACAAGCGTTCTCATGCCGACGGCGCAAATATGCTGGCTGATGCTTTGGCGCCTCACCATGGCATTGTAATGTGGCGGGCTTTTGTGTACGATAATGAAGTACCGGAAGATAGGTCGAAGCAGGCTTACAATGAGTTTAAGCCGCTGGACGGAAAATTTGATCCCAATGTGATGGTACAGGTGAAGAACGGACCTATTGACTTTCAGCCGCGTGAACCTTTTCATCCTTTGTTTGGGGCCATGCCAAAAACACCACTGATGATGGAATTTCAAATTACCCAGGAGTATCTCGGTCAAGCCACGCAACTGGTGTACCTGGCGCCCTTATTCAAGGAATGCCTGGATGCTGATACGTATGCCGAAGGGAAAGGTTCATATGTTTCGAAGGTCATCGACGGTACGCTTGAGAATCATAAGTTGACTGGTATGGCAGGCGTTGCAAACATAGGGAATGACCGCAACTGGTGCGGCCATCCTGTGGCGCAGTCAAATTGGTATGCCTATGGAAGACTGGCGTGGGATCCTGAACTTGCATCTGATGCTATCGCGACGGAATGGGTGCGCCAAACGTTTTCAAATCGGCCTGACGTCGTTAAAACCATTCGTGCTATCATGATGGCTTCGCGTGAAGCGGCCGTCGACTACATGACGCCTTTGGGACTGCATCACATCATGGGATATAGTCATCACTACGGACCAGGACCATGGATCACAGATAAGCCTCGTGCCGACTGGACTTCCGTTTACTATCACCAGGCCAACAGTGAAGGAATTGGATTTGAGCGAACGACCACCGGCAGCAATGCCCTGGGACAGTATGCCCCTGAAGTGCAAGCGATATATGCAGACGTTGATAAGTGTCCGGAGGAATACCTGCTTTGGTTTCATCACGTGAGCTGGGACCATCGGATGAAATCTGGCCGTTCATTGTGGGATGAGCTTTGCTATCGCTATCATGAGGGCGCAGATACAGTAGCGTGGATGCAAAGATCTTGGGATGCCCTGGAAGGAAAGGTTGATGCATACCGGTTTCAACAAATAAAGAGCCTGTTGGGAATACAGTACAAAGAGGCCGTATGGTGGCGCAATGCATGCGTTCTGTATTTTCAGACTTTCTCCGGAAAAGAAATCCCAGTAGGTCTTGAGAAGCCTGATAAAACACTGGCGTATTACGAACAACTACAGTTCCGGTATGCTCCCGGAATCAGGCCAAGATGGTAGGTTGCTTTACAGCGCATGAAGTTTTATTCAAACTGAAAAGTTCCGAATCTTTCAAAGTCATGAAAGTTGGTTTCCACTGGTTTCCATGTCCAGGAGGAGCTTCCGTCATCGTAGTCGATCCGGTATAGGTTAATGCGCCATTGTGTTCCGGGTTTAGGCGGAACATTCTCCATTGGTTTGAGCAGGGCATATGGAATGAATATTTCAGCTATCCAGGAAGTCGTGCTGCCCTTTTCATCCTTTATTACTTTGGTAGCATGCCGAGTCTTGCGGTCACCTTCATAATGCCAGGGTGTCCATCCGAAAAAATCGCCTTTAAAATTTGGTACCAGGATGGCAAGTTCGTAGTTAAGCGGTGAAAGTTCGTATTCAAAGTAGAGCGGGGTTGATTCATCCGTCCAGAAGAATATTTCTACAACATCTTCAGTATAGAGATCCGCAAAGTCTTTCGTTAAGGTAGCCGTGATTTTTTTATCTTCGCACGCGACAAGTGCGTATATGCCTTGGTCTGAATAAAGTAATTTTGCTTGTGTGTTGTAGTTGACCAAACCTTTGCGCTTGGTTAGTTGGAGCCATTTCGTGTTATTCCAATTTTCGGATTTTCCATCACCGGATAGCTCAAAATCTGTGGTGCGATGAATCACCGTTACATCACTTTTCTCCGTTGCATCTTGCGCGCGCGAAGAAAAATTAGAAGCGCAAAGTATTAAAGCAATGAGAAGAACGATACGGTGATTTATTTTTACTGAGATCATCTTAAGGGTATTAATGGCGTATTATAAATGTAATTAAGGTATCGCTAAAAACCTATGTCTTATCTGTTCTTGGTAGCGAAATGTATTGGACGTAAATTTTCGGCCAGGTTGAGCGGGAAGCGGTAATTGTTCAACTCCTTCGGAGTCGTTTTTATGCGAATTGACTTCCACAAACGTCTGATGCCTTAAGCATCAGCGCCAATTGTTCGCATACATGGAGGCGAGATGCGGATTTTTTTAGGATGATATATGTTCCTGACAATTGTAATCCTGACTTTTTTCATACTACTTTCGGGGCACAGTGATAGTAAATCCAGTAAGAAAATCTTATTTTCATTAATAAGTACAGTTTACACAACGCCCTATGAAAAAATACTTCTTGTTTGCGATGCTCGTCGGCATAATATTCACCTTACATGCCCAAACCAACTCTATTCGGATTATCATGATCGGTGCTCATCCGGATGACTGCGATCAGGATGGCGGAGGAACAGCAATCCTTTTTTCGAAGATGGGCTATGCAGTAAAATTCGTCGCCGTTACCAACGGTGATGCGGGCCATCAGGCGGAGGGCGGTGGTATGTTGGCTAAGCGTAGAATGGCGGAAGCGAAAGAGGCCGGTAAACGCTTTGGCGTTGAATACGATGTGCTAGACAATCACGACGGTGAGTTATTGCCTTCACTCGACATCAGGCTCCAGGTTATTCGGAAGATCAGGGAGTGGAATGCAGATATTGTTATTGCACCGCGACCCAACGACTACCATCCGGATCACCGCTATACAGGTGTGCTCGTGCAGGACGCTGCGTATATGGTAGCGGTGCCCAATGTCGCCCCTGAAACGCCAGCTTTAACAAAGAATCCTGTCTTCCTGTATATGCAGGATTTTTTTCAGCGCCCAAACCCATTCCGGCCAGACATCGCCGTCGATATCAGTTCGGTTTATGCCCAGAAGATTCACGCACTGGATGCACATGTGTCGCAGGTGTATGAATGGTTGCCGTGGATTGGAGGGTTTCTGGATCAGGTTCCCACAGAAATATCCTTACGGGAACCCTGGCTGGCCAGGACCCGGGCGGTCAGGATTACACCAGAAGTCAGAAACTCACTTGGGAAGTGGTATGGTCAAGAGCATGCTGCGCAAGTGCAACACGCCGAAGCGTTTGAGATCTGTGAATACGGACACCAACCGAATGAAACGGAGATCAGGAAAATGTTTCCGATGCTGAAGAAATAGGATGCTGAAGTAGCAATGGGAGCCTGAGAAGTCAACCAGGGTTTCAGCGTAAAATATCGGATAACTCCTGGGCCGAATTAGTATATAGCTTCGATTCCAAAGACTTCTTTAAAATAAGGGTCCAGGGAAGATGTCTTTGTTTTTTGAAAATTTGATTCTTCGATGGTTATCCAGTATTGATCTTCCTCTTTCGCGCGGGTGATAATGTAGGTAACATCATTGTTGTACGCTCTTACAATTCTAGCCCCTTCCCTAAAGTGGGTGATGGTTTCTTCGATAAGATTTAGCCAAGGTTCCATCCGTCTGCAAAGTAACACAATGGACACAAAACCTCTTCACAAACACCAATAATCTGATGCCGATCAACTTAGAGCGGAAATCTCATGTTAACAAATTTGCAGGCAGCGGACTCCTCTTGTTGCGGTTGCAACCAGAGCCTGATCCACCTACATGAATTGAGATTCAATTGCTTAATTTTTCTTTTGTTGTCCTGGCGCGTAAGGCTTTGCTGACTGGCTACCAGTTGCTTTTTTTATTTGTCCGGGAGGAGCGTGTTCTGGGTTACGCTGGGTAAGCACAGTACTTTGGCATGACACCATAAGCGACATGAGGAGGGCGTAAAACCAGGATATCCTGCATACAAATTTGTTCATATGACCTTTTTAGCATTGAAATTTGATGAATGCACTGCGCTGCCGGGCAACGATGTTATTTTCTTATTTTACAGGAATTTCTGTGGTGCCGGCAGGGGTCACTGTCCCCAGGGTCACGGGAATATTCTCTTTTGAAATTTGCTGATAACCTGAAAGTTCACCCGGATCAAATCCAAGCGTGTATGTTCCGGCAGGGAGCCCTCCAACGAAGAAATCCGTTGATCCGATTGGAACGTAGCTCGTGCCCAGGGTATCTTTTCCTGAAATGGCAAAAACCGCAACATTTAACTCGGCAGGAACTACTTCACCCGCGATAGCACCATCTTGGGCCTCCGAGATTACTTTTATGACAGGTTTGAGCATATGTTTTCCGCTCCCCGTATGAACAATTGACCGGGCGGCATCAAAATCCAGTAAAACCGCATACGTAATGCCTGCACTAAGTTCTGCGTTGAGCAGCAGTTTCAGCCCAGATTGTTGAGCGCTGGGAGTCTCCAGCGGAAGATCTTCTCCGTCAATTGAAACCGAATTTTCTGGACCAAGTAACAGCCTGATCTGACTGATCCTTCCCGCCGGGTATTCTGTGCTGGTAAGAACTGTCTCTCTGCCATCAGTGAAATCCAATAGGTTGTACGTTCCACTATTTACATTGGGCAATGAGGTCCAACCACCTTCACCGTGTACCTCAATACCTTGTATGTCGATATTTACGGCCTCATAATCGCCGGGTGAGTCAGTAAGCCGTATGACAAGTTTGGCATTTTCTTCATCCTTGCAGCCAGCGGCTGCCAATAAGAAGACTACAAAGGTTAGTAACTTGATGTTTTTCATAATTCAATTTTAACTTTAAGTCTGCGGATTATGCATTAAATTCCTGCTGGGCAACATTTTACTCGGTTATAAGGCTTTCAACACTTTTTTTGGTTGGCAGCGCAATAAATCTTGTAACGCTTACCCCCCCCTGGTGCCAAAAGGAGCGCGTATTTATGCGTTTTGCTTATTCAAGGTAACCCTTAATGTACAACATTGACAAGGCAGCATAATTCCCTTTAGAATGATTTTTTATTGGTGTTCATAGTGTAGTTAAGACTGATAAATAGGCGTGGAAAAAGGAGGGGCATGTGAAAGAGTCGTGGATGTATAGTATATTCACGCCGAAAGATCAACAAGGTATGATTATGTTGAACTTATTTACATCTAGTTTTACACTTAAATTTTTTACACGCTATGGCAAAAAAAGCGAAAAAGGCTGCTAAAAAAGCGGCAAAAAAACCTGCTAAAAAAGCAGCAAAGGCAGTGAAAAAGACTGCAAAAAAAGTCGTCAAGAAAGTAGTGAAGAAGGCGCCAGCAAAAGCTGCAAAAAAACCAGCTAAAAAGGTTGCCAGAAAACCCAATGCAGCCTTCATGGTTGCGCTAACCCCAAGCGCCGCCCTGGCGGAAGTAGTTGGCAGCAAGCCTTTGCCAAGGACGGAAGCAATTAAGAAAATCTGGGATTATATTAAGAAGAACAACCTTCAGGACAGCAAGAACAGAAGGATGATCAATGCAGACGCAAAGTTAAAAGTACTTTTCGGTGGCAAAGGCCAGGTTTCTATGTTTGAGTTGGCTGGAATTGTAAACAATCATGTAAAGAAATAAAGTTTTACTTCGTTGCATAAGATGCTCCGGCATTGTTGAGATAGGGCACAAGGCAAAAGTAAGCTACTTTTGCCTTGTGCCTTTTTTATCTGCAGGGCCAGTTTATTATTATCTAACTAATGATGTCCTGGGGACACCAGCATTTCTGTGTACGATGGATGTCATTTTGTATTTCCGCCTGGACATATTAAGCTGAAGGAAGAATCAATAGTTTCCATGAAATGGCTTTGTAGACTATATCTGAGAATAATAGGATGGAAAATAGGATCCACGCTTGATCCATCTATAAAAAAATGTGTGCTTGTCGGAGCGCCCCATACGAGCAACATGGACTTTCCCATTGCATTGGCAACACTATACGCTTGTGGTATGCATGTGCGCTACCTGGCAAAAGAAAGTCTTTTTAGGTTTCCGCTCGGTATCCTTATGCGGGCGACTGGAGGGATGCCAGTAGATCGATCCAGACACCACAATATGGTAGATGCAATGATCAGTATGTTTGCATTGAATGAATCACTTATCATAATCATCCCGGCAGAAGGAACACGCAGTTATGTGAAGGAATGGAAATCGGGATTTTATTATACAGCATTGGGTGCACAGGTTCCTATTGCATTAGGGTATCTTGACTATGGTAATAAAGTCGCCGGCTTTGGAGAACTTTTTTATCCAACAGGCGATTATGAAAAAGATTTAGCAGAGATTAAAAACTATTATCGTCAATTCACACCACGTCATCCTGAAAAGTCCAGTCTTAACCAGGGTTAGCACGCTTGGTATCCGTGCACCATTTTTTGGTTTTCTGTTTCCCCGGCGAGAGGCTGCGCCAGGGCAGGATAGACATGGCTATTTTACAAGTATGGGTAAACCATTGTGTAATTATGTTTGCGCGTGTACATTGTCCTGAGGCGTTACGCCCGGAGGAACTCGATGCGTACCTGGCAAAGGGTTGGTTTCGTATGGGGCAAACCATCTTTACAACTAATTTTCTGAATTTTAAAGATCAGTACTACAGTGCAATTTGGTTACGGGTTGTGCTGTCGGATCTCTCCCCGGACCGGACATATGCAAAGCTACTAAAACTGAATGCCGGCTTCAGGACAGAAATTCAAGCTGCCACTTCCATAGGTCCGCAAAAAGAGGCTTTGTTTGCGAAGTATAGAGAATGCGTTACGTTTGAAGCATCCTCTTCTCTTCATCAACTTCTATATGGAAAGTCGCAGCTAAATATTTATGATACACACGAAGTAAATATTTATGATGGAGAGAAATTAATTGCCACGGGCATATTTGATATAGGTACGGCGAGCGCTGCAGGTATAACCTGTTTCTATGATCCTGCTTATAGAAGATTCAGTTTAGGCAAGTATCTGATTTACATAAAAATGGATTATTGTAAAAAGCTCTCCTTACAATATTTTTATCCTGGTTATTTCGTACCAGGATATGATTTCTTTGATTATAAATTGTCCATCGGCAAATCCGCGCTTCAATTCTTTCGCCTGAGTTCGGAACAATGGTTGCCTATTTCGGAATTTTCACAGAAACTCAGCCCCTATCAGCTTATGATAGATAAGCTGGTAACTTTACAGACATTGCTGAGGGAATCAAAAGTAGAGACGAGGCTGTTGCGATATGAGTTTTTTGATGCGAACTTAATTCCGGATTTAAGAGAAGTTGAATTGTTTGATTTTCCATTGTTCTTATTTTTTTCCGAATCGCAAGAGGGCAATTTCAATCGTGTGATTGTCTTCGACGTCCGTGATCAATATTATCACCTGGTTGTATGCCGGAGTGTATGGAAGAGTCATCCTGTGGAAAACCGTGCCGAGGTATATTCATCCAACCTACTGAAAGCGGAGGAGGATGAATTTCTTGCCCAGAAAGCAGCAGAAACGGTTGCCATTATCTTAGAAAGATAGTCTTATCCTTTTGATTGAGGGCGATTGCAATCGGACGAAGATGGGTCTTTAACTATGCATTGACCAAATATACATTTGTGTATTCGGCGTAAAATTTCCAATATGCCAAAATTATGGGTAATCGAATAGATGCCATCAAGTTGCTGCTTGGGGCGAACATAATGTTTTATGTGGTCACGTTCTTGGTGCCTGACATGGAGACGACAATGGTAAATACGTTTGCCTTGTACTTTCCGAAGAACCGGTATTTTGAGTTTTGGCAGTTTGTTACGAACATGTTTATGCATGGCGGGTTTGCGCACATCCTTTTTAACATGTATGCTTTGTGGGCTTTTGGAACGCCGCTACTTCAAATGTGGGGAGGCAACAAGTTTTTAGTCTTTTATTTTTTATCCGGTATTGGTGCCGGTTTGATATATACGTTGGTTAATTACTATCAGTTTACTTCGATGTACAATGAAATGATAGCGGTGGGCATATCGGCATCTGATATTCAGCGGATACTGGAAACTGGGAACTACAATGCGGGCAATATAGAGGCTTTTTCGGAAGCCAGACTTGTTGATTTTTACAGGATCTTTAATGCGCCTGCTGTAGGCGCTTCGGGTGCCATTTATGGCATCCTGGTGGCTTTTGGTATTTCCTATCCGAACGCTAAACTGGCATTGATTTTCTTGCCTATCCCTATTGCAGCAAAATATTTTATACCTGTTCTAATAGCCCTTGATCTTTTTTCTGGTATTACAGGGGTTTCAATATTTGGTGGGGGCATCGCACATTTTGCGCATATTGGTGGCGCCATAATAGGTTTTTTACTAATGTGGTACTGGCGAAAGCGCGCAGTATAGAAGTGATCCGGACAGGTTCATTGTTGGCCATCATGAGCAAGGAAATATCTTCTATCGTATTAACTATGCGTGGTGGTCTATTGCTGAAGTGAATTATTTGTAGGACCACTTTCTTTGGCTGACATTTTGAGCAGTGGGGAAGTCGGCAGGAATTTCTCCCTGACTAACCTTTCCTGTTGCTGCCCACTCAGCACCACGCTGCAGGGATACTATGAAGCCAACGCACTCCATAGAATAATAGGTATGCCCCAGGGGCGTGTGGAATATTCGTCCCTTTCCATAGTTAACGGTGAGCATCATAGGCTCATGCCGATTGGTGCCGCGTAAATCAGAAAATGGGGAATCATTTTTTTCTTCATCCGAGTAGGCCGTGGCGAGTATATTCATGTTTTCTGCGGGTCCGCGTAACCTATCGTATAATTCATCTCGAGCGTGTAACCACTGTTGCGGCATTCCTTTCGTAATGGGGTGGGATGTATCGCGCATGGTGATCATGAATGAATACTGTTTACCGTGAGAACCGCCTTCGCCTGCGGTTGTGTCGCGGACAAGTTCATTGGCGTCATTATAATATACATAGGGTCCGTTTTTTTCATCGCGGTCTCCCCAACCACCAAGGCCAATCATTTCGTTGAAAGCATCCCAATCGCCGAACGAATTGTTGGCAGCGTGTACGATCACCAATCCGCCACCATTCTTCATATACAGTTCAAACGCCTCCTGCGTTTCTTTGGGCCAGGCAGCAGCCTTCCATCCGAAATTAGAAATGACGACATTATACTGGCTGAAGTCCGGTTTGTAGTTTGGGTCGGCTTTTGGCTCGGGTACTTTGATGATCTCACCACTTCCTTGGACCGGAAATAATTCCAGTAGTGCTTTCCTTTGTATCTCATCAAATCCTTCATCGTTATCATTGTGTGGTCCCTGGTATGTGAAGGCCATCCGGGCAACATCAACGGTAAACAACCCTGTCTCTTCCAGGTAATCTTTCATCATCATGGTTGTTTTAGGCCATATACCATGGTTGTTCTGCCCGTCGATAATAAGCGCCCTCATTTTGGGTGTTTCTGTGTGCTCATTGGGCTGATCATTCGATGTTTGCTTTTGGCATGACAACATCACCAGTAAAAATCCGGTGAGAAGCAGGAAATGAAGTCTTGATTTTCTTTTCATAGCAATGGATTCTAAATGCAGAATGTGTTATGTTACGAAGAGCAATCTACTAAGTCTTTAAATCGAAAAAGGAATGTTACGGTACTTTATTCCTGTCAGTGTTGTCGGCTGATGAACTCATTTGAATGCTTTCTAAAAGATAAGCCCTTTCCGTAAACTTGTAGAAAAGGGCACAACCCGGTTTTCAGTAAACAATGAAAAGGATTGCTTCATTTCCGCTTCCGGCCAGTGGATGTTTGCTGTACCCTGAGCCACGTTGTACGCGATGGTGTAGAGTGTGCCAAATGATTTTTCAAAATTCGTATTGTATAAAGGAGGGTGCAGAAAATGCCTGATCACCGAGGCCTCTGTTTCATTTGGTGAACTGACCAATTCTTCCAGGTGCCGCTTACGCTCAATTGTGTCCGTTAACGACGCATAGTCTGTCCATTCCACTTCTACCTGGTGGTTCGTGGCCACCGCTGAGTCAACGATTACCGGTGCACGGTCCGGCGACAGATAGGCAGTTGCATATTCACCGGAGACATCAATAAGGGTCACATTGTATGCCATATGCACAGGCACCCTGGATAAAATGCCGAGTGCTTCCTTTACTGTTGTCGATGTCTCCAAAATATACCGGATGATAAGGGGAATACCGAATCCATCGCCCGTTACCTTTCGACCGCCAAATGTCAGGGAAGCTGCTAGTCCGGATGCATTCATTCCGTCCAAAAGGCCCCATGTGCAATCGCTCATTCCAATGATGGGCTGCAGCCAATTAGAATAGAGCATTGTACCTTCAAACATTTTGAAACTGTAGTCGTAGTTTCGTATTAAGGAAGTACTGCCACTGGTCCATGCTACTTGCGAACAAGCAGACATGTAAGCAGGCGGGGAAAACATAGTGAGGAACCTCGACTCCAGATCACCTCCACCTACCAGGTTGAGCAATAGTTGATATACCGGAACCAATTCCGGCATATATTTCTCCAGTTGCGTCACCGAAGTGAGGTATCCTTTTCGCGCCAAATATCCTTCAGACAGGAACCAATTCTTATATTGCGGCCATGTCCTGTCAAAGAGGGCTTTCCACTTTTCTGCGGGTTTATCCTCTCGAATACTACTAAACGAAATGATCATATATGTTGCTAAATCATTTTAAATCCGCCGATTTCGTTCATTTCTGATTTTGCGTCGGGTGTAAAATCTTCCGCACTGTACATACCCTTTATTGCATCAATCCACCTTAATGACCGCGGCAAGAGTTTGAAGTCATCCGTCATCAAGCGACCACGCATTACCAGAATACCCATATCGGCTCCTTCATAAAAATAGTCGTTACTGCGACTAATCCGAAGAAAGAATGCTTCCTTTTCAGTTTCTACCGCTCGCCGGTGGGTGTCCATACGCGAAAACCTGATGGTACCATCTTCATTCATGACATAAATGCCCGAGCGCGGTGCCTTCGTAATGATCCTGACATTCTTTTCTGTGTATTTTATTACAATCTGTCCCCATGAGTCAATATTTTCCGACTTAAACCATCGACTGTTGATGGCATTAACGTTCAAGGCGTAGGGTTGCTTCATCCATTCCAGCATATGAAACAAAACCAGGGGCATATCTGACAGCGCAAATACCGCATGATTTGTAATTGAACTTGCACCCGTGATGCGTGGGTTAAGCTCACCTAAATAGAGTTCCTGGTTATCCTGGTCGATCAGAAAGTCCAATTCAAAGTATCCTTTGTATCCCTCTTTGCGAAGTTGGTCTCCGAATAGCTGAGTGTATTTTCTGGCTTTCTTACGAATGGCTGGCGTAAATGCATCTGCGTAGATCTCATTTCCACACCAACCTCCTTTGTAAGGTGTCAATTCCTTGAATCCAACAAGCTCTGTCATCAGTGGTGCGACGATGGTGCCATGTTGGGTAACGCAGGCTTCAATGGCTGAACCACGGCAATTTATGCGCTTCATTATTTTGACTTCTTTTTCCTTCACTATTTCATCTGCATACTTTTCCCATTCCCGCTCATTTGAAATGAAGAAAGTAGTATGCCCTGAATCCCCGAATGGTGTTTGAATCACCAGGTCTGTACCCAACTTCTTTTGACTGATTGATACGAGGTGTGTATAGCTTTTTACTTTTGACAGGAGATAAGGGACGCAGGGAACCTTCGCTTTTTCTGCAATACGGTTGGTGTTCACTTTGTTGTCCATGAAGTTTCGCATTTTCGCCGAGGGAAAGCAAACTTCAAGATCGAGTTGTTTTGCAAGCTTCTCGGTACGGTCATCAAACATCAGGAACAATGCTTTGCCTTTTCCGCCGCGTTCCTTGATATAGTCCACCACCTCTTTGTGTTCAAGCAGGTAATTATTGATATCCTCTATACTTTGAAATTCTTCATGTGGCATTTCTTCCTTTGGTGAAAACACGTTAGGATGAAGGCCATCGAAGCATTCGATATAGCAGATGAATTTGAAACTCTTTATCCACTCATCGGCACCCAGGAGGTTGAAGTTTGTGGCGCTGATAAAATAGATAGGAACTTCATTTCGGTAAAAGAATCTGCGGATGTCAGAGATTCCTTTGAGCATGCTGGGTTTTTTAGCAGTAGTTCTTTTCTTTTTGCCGGTGCTGGCAGCCCTTTTTTTTGGGGCAGCTTTTGGAGCTGTTTTTTTTGATGCTGCTTTGGCGTTTAACTTTTGGATAGTGCGCTTCTTGTTGGTTGGGCTTAACTTCATTGTACGGGAGTTTTCGTTAACTAAAATTTTCTAATATGAGGTAATCGCGTTCTTTGGTTGTCGTTTTTGCTCTGCTCGTTCTTGAAGCAAACCACAGAATGACACCTAAGACACATAGCGTGAAGAGTATGGCCCACTCGAGCGGCCATTTCAGGGCTGCAGGGCTCTCTGGTAACGTGATGGCGAGCAAAATCAAGAAAGATCCCGCAGCAGCAATGTAGCCTGTCCACACGCCGCCCGGCGCGCGGTATGGACGGTGTTGTTCCGGAAATGATTTTTTCAGTTTTAGATAGGAAAAGGAAACGCCTAAGAAGGCTGCTGCGATACACAATGATCCCACATCGACAAAAGCAATCATAGCGCCGCGGCCAAGC
>JAOUDZ010000102.1 GCA_029858965.1 Cyclobacteriaceae bacterium | reverse complement strand
ACTAGCCATGATGGTATTTGTTACCTACCCACTCCTTCTCAAAACCATGACCAAGGTGAGGTATTCTCGATTTGTCAAAGCAGTTCTTCCTGCACAAATTCTAGGATTTTCTACCAGTTCCAGCGCCGCTACTTTGCCCGTCACAATGGATTGCGCTGAGAAGAACCTTGGTATTTCAGAAGAAGTATCAAGTTTTGTTTTACCCCTGGGAGCGACTATCAATATGGACGGAACAAGTATTCACCAGGGTGTTTCTGCTGTGTTTATCGCTCAGGCTTTTGGTATCGATCTCTCGCTTGGCCAACAGCTAACCATTCTGATGACTGCTGTTTTGGCTTCAATAGGTGCTGCGGCCGTTCCTGGCGCAGGAATCATTATGTTAATCATTGTGCTGGAGGCGGTTGGATTGGATCCTGCCGGGCTTGCACTCATATTAGCTGTTGACAGACCGCTGGATATGTTGCGTACCGCTGTGAACGTAACAGGAGATAGTGTAGTTGCGGCTGTGATAGCAAGTTCCGAAGGTGAAATCAAAGACGAGAATGAAGTCGAGCGTTTAAAGTCAGCGGCAGCTAATCAAAATTAATTTCACCTTGAGGCTCTTTGTATTCTTTTTCCCACTTGGCAATAACGATTGCAGCCAGGCAATTGCCTGTGACATTTACAGAAGTTCTTGCCATATCCATTAGTTCATCGATACCCAATATCGCCATGATGGGCCAAAGGGGTAGGCCAAAGGAAGCGGCTGTTCCCAGAAGAATAACAAGCGAAGCCCGTGGAACTCCTGCAACCCCTTTACTGGTAAGCATCAATGTCAGTCCCATTAACAACTGTTGTCCAATAGTGAGCGTGATTCCGGCAGCTTGGGCAACAAAGACTGCGGCAAGTGAAAGGTAGAGCGTTGTACCATCCAGGTTAAACGTATACCCTGTGGGTAAAACAAACGAAACTATTTTTCTGGGAACACCCAGTTTCTCCATATTTTCCATTGCCTTAGGCAAGGCTGACTCTGAACTTGTCGTCGCAAATGCGATGGATACAGGTTCCGATACAGCGAGTATGAATTTTCGAATTGGGACTTTGACGAAATAAGCGATTGGAAGAAACACGAGAAGCATGAAGGCCACCAGCGATCCGTAAAGTGTAAAGAGCAATTTGAGTAAGGAAGTGAGAATATCAATTCCCAGGTGGCCAACGGTGACGGCAATTGCAGCACCAACTCCGAAGGGAGCAAAATGCATAATAATATTCGTAAACTTAAACATGGTTTCTGCGAGGCTCTCCGCAAAAGCAAGAATAGGCCTTTTCTTTTCCTCCGATAATAAGGCTAACGCAATACCAAAGAGGACGCTGAAAACAACAATGGGCAATACATCACCGTGATAAATAGATTTTACAAAATTTTCAGGAAAAATATGCAGTATTACGTCCTGCCAGCTTTCAGCATGGACCTCAGGCAGATCCTGATTAAACCCGTCGGGCAATACAATGCCTGCACCCGCCTGCGATAAGTTGATCGCGACCAGGCCAATCACCAAAGCCATTGTTGTTACGAGCTCGAAATAGATGATGGATTTCAACCCCATTCTGCCGACTTGCCTGATGTTGGAATGCCCGGCAATACCGACAACAAGGGTAGCAAAGAGTATTGGCGCAATAATCGTCTTTATTAGCCTAAGAAAAATTTTGCTCAATACTTGAAGGTTTTGGGAGAAGACAGGAAAATTAAGACCAACCTCAACGCCGACAATCATACTGACCAAAATCCATGTGGTAAGTGAGCGTTTTTTAAATGCGAAGACAACCACAAACGCCCAAACCATCCACCTGCTGGCAACGAGCCAAGCGTTAGGCAATGAAAGCTTCAGGTAGTAATCTAATAGGTGCAGGATAGTGGATATCGTCAAGATGACGAGCGCGATTTGAATAACTCTCTTTTGAGTCAATTTTATATGGTTTATGGATTAGGCTTTAGCCAGTCTTCGGCGCGGCAATATAGAAAAAGTAGCCTTTCAACAGGGGAAGGACGCACCTTTTTTAGTAAAGACCTTCTGAAGGAACTTAAATTATCTAATTTTGTTAATTAATCACGAAAAGAAACTATGCTCATGGCCATTCCCAAAAATGTTACCATCTACCTCGAGTCAAATCCCAACCCAAACTCCTTGAAGTTTGTCGTAAATGAGATGCTTGTGCCGGAAAGCCTGAGTTTCGATTTCCCTGATGCTGAGACGGCTTCCGTTTCGCCGCTTGCCCTGGAACTCTTCTCATATCCATTTGTAGACCGCGTTTTTTTCGCCAGTAACTTTGTTACAGTAACGAAAAAGGAGGATGTGGATTGGCTGGAGATCCAGAACACAATAAAAGATCATATCAAGAAGTTTCTTGAGGATGGCAAGTATATTCTTGAGGATCATGAGCCAGTAGAAGGCGTTGCTGAAGAAGAGACGGAAACCATTAAGAAAATCAAGACAATTCTGGAGGAGTATATCCGGCCTGCAGTAGAGCAGGATGGCGGGGCGATAACATACCATTCATTTCATGATGGAATCGTGAAAGTCAAATTACAGGGATCCTGCAGCGGTTGTCCTTCTTCAATGGTTACTTTAAAGGCCGGTATTGAAAATCTTTTTACCAGGATGATGCCAGAAGAGGTACAAGCCGTCGAAGCTTTCTAGTTTGTAGAAAAGGCAATCCAATCAAACCCGATATTCCCGGGTTTTATTTTTTATCCCGAAACCCCCGGTATAGATTTGGTACCCCCCCCTCCGGGAGTAAATCATCTCGGTTAGTTTTTGCTAATTACCTTAATGTTTGTTCTTTACATTAGCCATATTGTTAGGTAGCGCTTTTGATTTATTATATTTGGTTATCACCTAGCTACTCCATGAGAAAAAACTTCATAATCCTTAGCGTTGTTACAGCACTGCTCATCCTTGGATGTTCATATTTTTGGATCAACGCGCTGTTCATATTCTTTTTAGTCGGGCCTTTTATCTATATGGGGTTTGCGGATATGAGCCAAACGCAGCAATCCATACGGCGGAACTTTCCAGTTCTGGGTCGGTTGCGTTATGTGTTTGAAGACCTGCGCCCAAAGATTCAGCAATATTTCGTAGAGTCTGATACAGATGGCGCTCCGATTAATCGAATCGACCGGTCGGTTGTCTATCAGCGTGCAAAACGGCAAATTGACACCACTCCTTTTGGCACACAGCTTAATGTATATGCCGAAGGCTATGAATGGATGAACCATTCCATCGTTCCGATGGATTTTCATACGATTAACCATCATCCACGTGTATTGGTTGGAAATAGAGACTGTCGGCAGAAGTACGATGCCAGTGTATTGAATATTTCAGCAATGAGTTTTGGTTCCCTCAGTAGCCATGCCGTAGAGGCTTTAAATGCCGGGGCGAAGATTGGCGGATTTGCACACAATACAGGTGAAGGTGGAATAAGCCCATATCATTTGAAGCATGGAGGAGATATTATCTGGCAGATCGGAACCGGTTATTTTGGGGCCCGTGATGAAGAGGGAAGGTTTTCTGAAGATGCATTTCAAAAGAATGCGTCAAGACCAGAGGTGAAGATGATTGAATTGAAACTATCGCAGGGCGCAAAGCCTGGTCATGGCGGTATTTTGCCCGACAAGAAGAATACACCTGAGGTGGCGGCAATACGTTTGGTAAAAGCTGGAACAACTGTTTTTTCCCCTCCATTCCACAGTGCTTTTTCCACGCCCAAAGGCATGATTCACTTCCTGCACAAAATGAGAGATCTGTCTGGAGGCAAGCCTGTAGGATTTAAGCTTTGCGTGGGCCGCAAAAGTGAATTTATTTCGATTTGCAAGGCCATGGTTGAGTTGGATATATACCCCGACTTTATAACGGTTGATGGGGGTGAAGGAGGTACTGGCGCGGCACCACCTGAGTTTTCGAATTTTGTAGGAATGCCATTGCTGGATGGTATTGCATTCGTAGACAATATGCTGAAAGGATTCAATATTCGGCAGCATATTAGAATCGGCGCGTCGGGTAAGATTCTAACAGGGTTTCAAATTCTGCGATCCATTGCTTTGGGTGCGGATATGTGTAACAGCGCACGTGCCATGATGATGGCGCTGGGCTGTATTCAGGCGTTGGAATGCAATAGGAACACTTGCCCAACAGGTGTCGCTACACAAGATCCGGCGTTAATGAACGGGCTTGTAATCAATGACAAGAAAGTACGTGTTGCTAACTTTCATAAGAATACAATTGAAAGTTTTGTTGAGCTTATGGCGGCTTCCGGTATTAGCAATCCCACTAAATTAAATCGTCACCAAATCAGCCGCCGTGTATTTATGAATCAGGTACTCACCCTGGAAGAAATTTATCCATCCGTTGCGGTAGGTGCGATGCTGGGGGAACTTATCCCTGAGCGTTATAAGATGTCGTTTGCGTCTGCCAGTGCGGAGGAGTTTTAATGGGATGGCGCCACGACAACGTCCTGTTGCCATTGTCAATGATGATGTTGGTAAAGACTGAGTTTTTAATAAATCACTTAAACAAAAGGCCTGATCAACGATCAGGCCTTTTTCGGGATATTTCATCATTCTGATAGATCAGCTTCCACACGCCTCACAGCCATCTGGATCATCCAAAGAGCAGGCCATATCGGACCGTTTTTGATCATAATCCGTGGGCTCCTGGTAACGAAGGGTTTGCTGCGCTTCACCGGTATCGCCTGTGGCTTGTGTAACTACAGACTCAGACACTGCAGCGTCTGCCGAAAGTGCTAGGGCGACACCTACATCGGCCGTTTCCTGGATGGCAGATTTGTCAAGCGTGAACTTGATCGCATCGGCAGCTGCTGTGGAACGCAGGTAATACATACCCGTCTTCAGTCCTTTCTTCCAGGCGTAGAAGTGCATGGAAGTTAGTTTGCCAAAATTCGGATTTGTAATGTGAATGTTCAGACTTTGAGACTGGCAAATATACGCTCCTCGATCCGCGGACATATCAATAATAGACTTCTGGGAAATCTCCCAAACAGTTCTGTAAATATCTTTGATATGCTGTGGTATTTCTGGAATAGACTGAACGGAACCATTCGCGCCAATTAACTTCTGGCGCATAGTTTCATTCCACAGACCGAGGCTCATCAGGTCTTTCATTAAATGTTTGTTGGCAATGATAAACTCACCCGATAAGGTTCTGCGCGTGTAAATATTGGATGTGTAAGGTTCAAAGCATTCGTTATTGCCCATGATTTGTGACGTCGATGCAGTTGGCATCGGCGCAAGCAAGAGGGAATTACGAACGCCGTATTGTTTCACGTCTCTTTTCAGTTGCTCCCAATCCCAACGATTACTTTTTGGTGTAACACCCCACATGTCGAACTGAAAGATGCCTTTTGATACCGGTGAACCTTTGAAAGTTTCGTAGGGGCCATGCAGCTTTGATAACTCCATAGAGGCCTCCATGGCACCGAAGTAAATGGTTTCAAAAATATCCTCATTTAGCCGTCGCGCTTCCTCAGAGTCAAACGGCATGCGCAACAAGATGAAAGCATCCGCCAGGCCCTGAACCCCAAGACCAATTGGCCGATGCCGCATGTTTGAATTGCGTGCCTCAACGACAGGATAATAGTTGACATCAATTACCTTGTTCAGGTTACGTGTCGCAACCTTGGTAATCTCATACAATTTTTGATGATCAAAGGTGCCCTCTTCTGTTATAAATTTAGGTAAGGCTATAGAGGCCAGGTTGCACACGGCTACTTCATCCGGAGATGTATATTCAATGATCTCGGTGCATAAATTGCTGGACTTGATGGTGCCTAGATTCTTCTGGTTAGACTTTCTGTTAGCTGCATCCTTATAAAGAATGTAAGGTGTTCCGGTTTCGATTTGTGATTCAAGAATTTCGAACCACAGGTCTTGTGCTTTAATCTGCTTGCGGAATTTTCCTTCCTTTTCGTATTTTTCATACAGGCGTTCAAATTCTTCTCCCCAAACTTCCGCCAATCCGGGAGCTTCATTCGGGCAGAAGAGCGACCACATTTCATTACTCTCAACACGTTTCATGAATAGATCAGGAATCCATACTGCGAAGAAAAGATCACGTGCACGCATTTCTTCTTTTCCATGATTCTTTTTCAGGTCAAGGAAATCAAAAATATCCGCATGCCATGGTTCGAGATAAATAGCAAAGCTTCCTTTGCGCTTGCCACCACCTTGATCAACGTAACGGGCTGTCATATCAAAGTTTCTTAACATCGGAACAATACCATTTGAAGTTCCGCCTGTTCCTTTAATGTATGAACCTTTAGCCCTTACATTGTGAATGCTCAGGCCAATACCGCCTGCAGATTGGGAAATTTTAGCGCACTGCTTCAGCGTATCGTAAATACCATCGATGCTGTCGTCTTTCATGGTCAACAGGAAACACGAAGACAACTGTGGCTTAGGAGTTCCTGCATTGAACAACGTTGGTGTTGCATGAGTAAACCATTTTTCGGATAACAAATTATAGGTTTCAATGGCTGCTTCAATATCTTCACCATGAATACCAACAGCCACGCGCATGAGCAGATGCTGGGGGCGTTCTATTACTTTACCGTCAACTTTTATGAGATAAGACCGTTCGAGTGTCTTGAATCCAAAGTAATCATAGCCGAAGTCGCGATCGTAAAGAATCGCCTGATCGAGTTTTGCCGCATGTTCTTTTATTATTTTCCAGGTTTCCTTGGAAATGAGCGGGGCATTCTCGCCTGTTTTCGGATCCACGTAAGTGTACAGCCGCTTCATCGTGTTGGAGAACGACTTACTGGTCACCTTGTGTAAGTTAGAAACCGCAATACGCGCGGCTAACTTTGCGAAGTCAGGATGTCTGGTAGTCATCGTTGCTGCGATTTCTGCGGCAAGATTATCCAACTCCTGCGTAGAGACACCATCGTACAGGCCATTGATTACTTTCATGGCCAATTCTACAGGGTTGACGAACTTGGGATCTAAACCATAACAGAGTTTTTCAATTCGGGCCGTGATCTTATCAAACTTAACTGATTCTCTGTGTCCGTCACGTTTTAATACAAGCATTTTAAGAGATAGGGTTGTGTTGTGGAAGAAAGTTTAAAAAGTATTTGAAAGTAATTAAAAATCTTCGTTCAAAGAAAACTTAGGACTGGTTTCTTTTTCAGTGCTCTTCATCACACCTGCCTTTTGATACTCAGCAACACGTTTCTCAAAGAAATTGGTTTTACCTCTTAGCGAAATCATCTCCATAAAATCGAAAGGATTGGTGGTATTATAGATTTTTTTGCCGATAAGTTCATTCAAAAGACGATCCGCAACAAATTCAATGTATTCGCGCATCTGTACGGCGTTCATGCCAATTAAATTTACAGGAAGGGCATCGGTAACAAATTCTTTTTCTATTTCAACTGCGTCCTTGATAATATCAATCACGGTTTGCTCTGGCATTTTATTTACAACATGCTCGGTATACAGATGGCAGGCAAAATCACAATGCAATCCTTCGTCACGAGAAATCAACTCATTAGAGAACGTTAGTCCCGGCATGAGGCCCCGTTTCTTCATCCAGAAGATGGAGCAGAATGAGCCTGAGAAGAAAATACCTTCCACAGCGGCAAATGCAATTAATCTTTCCTGAAAGGATCCATTGTCAATCCAACGTAACGCCCAGTCGGCCTTTTTCTTTACGCAGTCCATGGTTTCGATTGCATGGAAGAGTTTATCTTTCTCTTTTGGGTCTTTTACGTAGGTGTCAATTAAGAGCGAATAGGTTTCCGAATGGATATTTTCTATCGCAATCTGAAACCCATAGAAGAATTTAGCTTCTGTGTATTGAACCTCAGAAATGAAATGTTCCGCAAGGTTTTCGTTAACAATTCCATCGCTTGCGGCAAAAAAGGCAAGCACGTGTGTTATGAAGTGTCTTTCACCATCATTCAAATTAGCCCAATCGCTTAAGTCCTGACTTAAATCGATCTCTTCAGCAGTCCAGAAACTGGCTTCTGCCTGTTTATAAAACTTCCAAATATCATGTTGACGAATAGGAAAGAGCACAAAGCGGTCTTTGTTTTCTTTGAGAATCGGTTCCTCTTGTTTGGCATGTTTGGCATGGCTCATGTTCTATCAGGGGTTTTAAGGTTAATCCAAAATATCAAAAGGGCACTAACCAGCGTCGGCACCTGCTCATTTTCCACTAAATCTTGGTTGCTTTGATGAAGGAGCAGAAAAGCTGCTTCTGTCAGCGTCAAGTTTACAAATGAAATAGAATGAATCTAATTATCAAAACTGCATTTTTTGGCTAATTCGAGGGATTGTGGAAAACTTGTTGATGGTTTGTGGAAAGATAAGTTCCTGTAAAATAGTGCCTTAATACGCCGTTCCTATCGCTTTCTTTATATGGATTCGGGCGAAGAAATTTTTTAACTTTTTTTTCCGGCCCCCCGGTGGGCTCAAAGTTAAAATAATTAAAACCCCGCTTTCTGATTTCCGGATTCTTTTTCTACCTTTGCAGTCCAATTTTTTAAAAGCTATGTACGCAATAGTAGACATTGCCGGTAAGCAGTTCAAAGTGGCTAAAGATCAGTACATCTATGCCCCGAAATTAGAGGGAGAGGCAGGCGCAGCAGTAAGCTTCGACAAAGTCCTCCTCATTGATGACGGCGGTACGGTGAATATTGGCGCCCCTACTGTAGATGGCGCGAAGGTATCAGGAAAGATACTGGAGCACGTAAAAGGCGATAAGGTTATCGTCTTCAAGAAAAAGAGAAGGAAAGGCTATGTCGTGAAAAATGGGCATCGCCAGCAATTCACGAAAATACAGATTGAAAAGATTGGGTAGTCATTTCCCGTAAGACAAGGATCATAAATCGAATAACCATATTCAACCATGGCACACAAAAAAGGTGAAGGTAAAGTAAAGAACGGCCGCGAATCGGAAAGTAAACGACTGGGCGTAAAGATTTTTGGGGGTCAGAAAGTAATTGCCGGTAATATCATCGTGCGCCAGCGCGGAACAAAGCACCATCCAAGTAAGAATGTAGGTATGGGTAAAGACCATACTTTGTTTGCTTTGACAAACGGAGTGGTCGTGTTTAAAAAGAAAAGAGAAGGTAAATCTTTCGTATCTGTTGAACCTGCAGTGGCAGCAGCATAGATTTTAATCTTAAAATGGAATTCAGGAAGACACTTAAGGTGTCTTTTTTGTTATATGACCATGCGAAAGCCATCAACGCGTCTAAGGGTTCGCCTTTGTTGCCGCATCGTGTGTTCCAAAGTCAATGATCTCCCATAATAGCCCCAAGGGCAGCATCCAGGTGTACCGGTTGCGAAAAATAATAAGTTACTTACATAGCAAATTTCTACTGACATGTATGGGGATTGACGGTTGTCCGCTGTTCCTGGGCCCAGGTGCGCATTGTGTCGGAGGGGGGAGTCAGTACCGAAGACGGTTCTGCTTTGCCAGGAGTGAACTTCGCTATCAACGGGACCACAGACGGATCAGTTACTAACATTTCCGCTAGATTGTGCACGTTCTCTTTTTGAAGATCAATTAGTTGTATTCATCTTTGCCGCATGCACTTTCAAAATGATTTATTGCTTAAAGCTGCAAAAGCTGAAACGACTCAACGCACGCCCGTTTGGCTGATGCGACAGGCAGGGCGTATCCTCCCTGAATACAGGAAAGTGAGAGCGATTGCCAAAGACTTCAAGACGCTTGTCAAAACTCCTGAACTGGCTGCTGAAGTTACGATCCAGCCGGTTGATATTTTGGGGGTTGATGCAGCCATCATTTTTTCTGACATATTGGTTATTCCTGAAGCAATGGGCCTGAATTATGAAATGGAGGAATCCAAAGGGCCGGTCTTCCCAAAGTGTATAATGTCACCTGCTGACCTATCGGGTATTCATGTTGCCCAGGCGGAAGAATTGCACTATGTGTTGGACGCAATAAAACTGACGAAGAGGCAGCTTAACGGCAGGGTACCATTGATAGGTTTTTCGGGGGCCCCGTGGACAATCTTTTCATACATGGTTGAAGGTGGCGGCAGCAAGACGTTCAGCAAAGCGAAAAAGATGTTGTATACGCAACCGGAGTTTTCGCATAGGCTCCTGACGATGATTACTGAAAGCACGATTAATTATTTAAAGGGTCAGATCACAGCGGGCGCAGACATCGTGCAGATTTTCGATTCATGGGCAGGAATTTTAAGCCCTGAACAGTACGCTGAATTTTCGTTGAAATATATTGCCCGGATTTGTGATGCAATTGATAATGCCCCCACAATTGTTTTTGCCAAAGGAGCCTACTTTGCACGTGAAGAAATGAATAAATTGCATTGCCAGGTTATCGGAATGGACTGGAATATGGACATTCAGGAGTCCAGAAAGATGATGCCCGACAAGATATTGCAGGGGAATCTTGATCCATGCGCATTGTATGGGTCGCTCGACGATGTGAAGCGAGAGACAAGAAAAATGATTGATGCTTTCGGACCGCGCAGGCACATCGCCAATCTGGGACACGGACTCTATCCGGATATTGAAGTTGATAAAGTGAAGTGTTTTATTGATACTGTAAAAGAATATAGCAGTAGCGCGCGCTGAAGATGATTATTGATGACGTTGTTGGGTTATTAAAACTTCAATGGATTAGCCGGTTGCTCATTCGTTTATCCAGCTAATGTTCAAGCATCCGCAGCAAGGTGGTCAGGCGGCTCTTCAGATTTCTTCGATCAACTATGAAGTCCAGGAATCCATGCTCCAGCACGAACTCGGCGCTTTGAAATCCTTTGGGAAGATCTTTGCCAATGGTTTCCCGAATGACGCGTGGTCCGGCAAAACCTATAAGCGCACCTGGTTCCGCAAAATTGAAATCACCGAGCATTGCATAAGATGCTGTTACACCTCCGGTAGTAGGATCTGTGAGTAATGACAAATAGGGAATCTTTGCTTCGTCCAGCAAAGTAATTTTGGCAGCGGTTTTGGCCATCTGCATTAATGAAAGTCCGGCCTCCATCATGCGTGCGCCGCCTGATCTGGAAATCATGAGGAATGGCTTCTTATGCTTAAGGCTGTGGTCCATAGCCCGGGCAATTTTCTCACCTACAACGGACCCCATAGAACCGCCAATGAAACTGAAGTCCATGCAAGCTATGGTGATATCAAGCCCCCCCATTTTGCCGTACGCCGTGCGAACAGCATCCTTGAGCTGCACCTTGTCTTGTGTTTCTTTGATACGCTTGGGATAAGGCTTGGTGTCTTTGAACTTCAATGGGTCAGCAGACTCCATGCCGGCGTCAAGTTCTGTAAATTTATTATCATCGAACAGCACCTCAAAGTATTCTTCAGATCCGATCCGAACATGGTAATCTTCCTCAGGGACCACGTACGCGTTGTGCTTGAGTTCACGTGTGTGTACGATTTTTCCTGCCGGGGATTTAAACCAAAGTCCGTCAGGGACCTCACGTTTGGATTCTGTCGGAGTAAGAATTCCTTTGTCGCTGCGTTTGAACCAAGACATAGTTGAAAACTTTTAAAATGCTAAGAGATGAACGGTTGAGGGTCCATCGGGCTGAAATGATGTTTTTATGCCAATTCTATTGATTTGTCAAGATAGACATCCTGAATTGCATTCATAAGCTTCACGCCTTCTTTTACTGGACGCTGGAATGCCTTCCTACCAGAAATTAAGCCCATGCCACCGGCTCGTTTGTTGATTACTGCCGTGCGAACAGCATCCGCCAGGTCATTTTTACCCTTGGATTCTCCCCCCGAGTTAATCAATCCTGCACGGCCCATGAAGCAATTGGCCACCTGGTATCGACATAGGTCGATGGGGTGGTCAGAAGTAAGCTCAGTGTAAATTCTTTCGTCCAATTTCCCATAGCTGCTCCCACCGGTATTTAATGCTTTATATCCCCCGTTGTTGACAGCCAGTTTTTGTTTAATAATATCAGCCTGAATGGTCACCCCAATATGATTGGCCTGCCCTGTCAGGTCGGCGGAAACGTGATAATCAATCCCATCTTTTTTAAACGCATTGTTTCGCAGGTAGCACCATAAGATGGTGGCCATTCCCAAATCATGGGCTCGCTCAAAAGCTGCCGCTACTTCCACAATTTGCCTGGCCGAATTATCTGAGCCAAAGTAGACGGTCGCGCCTACAGCAACGGCGCCAAGATTCCACGCTTCTTCAACTGATCCAAACATTATCTGATCCGCCTTGTTCGGATAGGTCAACAATTCATTATGGTTTATTTTGACAATGAAAGGTATTTTATGGGCATACTTGCGCGACATCATTCCGAGGACGCCAAAAGTAGTGGCAACCCCATTGCAGCCTCCTTCAATGGCAAGCTTTATGATGTTCTCAGGATCAAAATAGGCAGGGTTTTTTGCAAACGAGGCGCCTGCGCTGTGCTCAATTCCCTGGTCAACCGGAAGAATCGAAACAAACCCGGTGTTGGCAAGCCGGCCTGTTCCATGAAGGGCTTGAAGGCTGCGAAGTACTTGTGCATTGCGATTGGTCAGCGCAAAGACTTTATCAATGAAATCGGGACCTGGAGAATGGAGTTGGTCCTTAGAAATCGTTTTACTCTTATGCTTTAGCAAATATTCAGCGTCTTTGCCTAAAAGGTCAGCAATGTTTATTGACATACTTGATTTTTTGAGCAAGGGGACAAAGTTATTAATTATTTGATAATATGCTAATACGTGTAAATTTCAAGGTTTTGAGGCACAACGGTCGTATCTCAAAGCGTAACGAATAACCGGCGCAAAACAAGAAAGCCACCCTGTTAAGGGTGGCTTTCTGTGCGTAATACATGAATATTTTATACTTTTTCCTTTATGCGGGCTGCTTTGCCATGCTTGCCCCTTAAGTAGTACAATTTTGACCTTCGTACTTTACCCACTTTAAGGATCTCAATCTTATCTATAGTTGGCGAAACAACAGGAAAAATCCGCTCTACACCTACACCGTTTGAAATCTTCCGAACTGTAAAAGATTCTCCATTGGTCCCGGCTCCTCTGCGTTGGATAACAGTGCCCTGGAACTGCTGAACACGCTCCTTATTGCCTTCCTTGATTTTCACATGGACATTAATCGTATCACCAGGCTTAAAAGCGGGGATATTTTCGCGGACTTTAGCAAATTCCTGCTCTACAAGTTTGATCAGATCGGCCATAACACATGTTTTGAAAAATTGGATTGCAAAGGTAGGGAAAGAAATGAAATTACAGAAACCGGCATTCAGAATGTTTGCGAAAATATAGCGGTTAGTGCTTCCGAAGGAGCGCCGGCCGTCTTTTTTCCGTTCTCTCAAGTGACTCGGCATGCCTCCAGGCTTCTATTTTGGCCTGATCTCCAGAGAGCAGCACTGCAGGAACTTCCCAGCCTTTATAGTCTGCTGGCCTCGTGTAAACCGGTGGAGCGATCAGGTTGTCTTGAAAGGAATCGCTTAATGCAGAAGTTTCATCGGATAAAACACCCGGTATCAGGCGGATGACAGCATCTGCGATCACCGCAGCAGCGAGTTCACCGCCTGAAAGCACATAATCGCCAATGCTGATTTCCCGGGTTATCAAATGCATGCGAACGCGTTCATCTACACCTTTATAATGCCCACAAAGCAAAATCAAATTCTCTTTCAGGCTCAGCGCATTGGCCATGGATTGGTCAAAGCGCTCCCCGTCAGGGCTGGTATAAATAATTTCATCATAGGTGCGTTTGGCCTTAAGCTGTCTAATACAATTATCAATGGGCTCAATCATCATTACCATTCCAGCGCCGCCGCCAAATGCATAATCATCGGTTGTACGGTGCTTGCTCGTAGTGTATTGGCGCAGATCAATAATGTTTACTTTGACAAGGCCCTTGGATTGCGCCCGCTTTAAAATGGAATCAGAGAATGGGCTTTCTATAAGCCTTGGAAGGCATGTTATAATATCTATGTGCATGATTCACTTACTTAAAGGTAACAGCAGTGTAAAGTTATAATTCCGGAAACACATCAGGCAACTTATCGATTATAGATCTGAGAACCCTCCTGGTAGATTTACGGTAATGGTTCTTTTGCTCTTGTTGATGCGTATAATGAAAGGACTATTGATAGGGATCAGTATCTCTTTTCCATTGTTGTCCAATACCAGAAGCCGGTTTGGTCCCGCTTGCATGATTTCAACAACGCTGCCCAGGGGCCCAATTATCTCATCAATGACACTAAAATTGATTATTTCGTCGTCATAGAATTCGCCTCGGGTGGATTTAGGGCGCGCTGATTTTTGAAGATAAATACTTTTCTTAACGAGCTTTGCAGCCATATCAATTGAATCAATATCCTCAAATTTGACAAATCCCTTCGTTCCCCTTATTGAGAGGGACTGTATGAAGTAGGGTACGAGTCTTCCATCAACTTCCAAAAAAACCGAAGCGAGGGCTGAGAGACCGGCCGGAGCATCACCATCTATAGAGATGGTGACTTCACCTTTAAGGCCATGTGTTTTGAGGATAAACCCTATTTTAAAGCAAGAATCAATTTCCATGTACCGGCATAAATGGTAAATGCCAATGCATTACCACGCATTGGCATTTACCACTCTTTTGTATGTTTATTATGCTTTTTCTGTTGCTTCAGCCGATGGCGCTTCATTTGCTGGGGCTTCGCTTTTCGGCGTTTCAGTTTCGCTTGCAATGGGTGCTTCTTCGGCCACAATTGGTGCTTCACTTTCAGCTACGGGTTCTGCAACCTCCTCAACCGGAGGCTGGGCGGCAAGCTCAGCTTTCTTGCGAATTGCCTCTGCACGCGCTTCCTTAATCTTA
>JAOUDZ010000200.1 GCA_029858965.1 Cyclobacteriaceae bacterium | reverse complement strand
ACCCCGTGGCGTCGGGATCATGCGTTTTTCAAGATCTTTCGATTGGCACGATTGTTCAGCAGACAGAATATTTTCCCTGACGTTCAGGCTGCAAGTCAGCATGCTCGAGAGGACGTATATAATTTGAAGTTTTGGTGGCTCAACCAGATCCATCAACGTAGCGGAAACACACAGCATTGCCCTTATACCGCAATGAATTGGAAGGATGGCATGGGCAGAATGCGGCACTTTTATGGCTAAAATGGCCGGCGCAAATCCCATCGAAACAAAGTCGGAAAGTCGGAATACACCAAAGACTGAATACAAAGATTGGGTTGACCTGCAATAGACCCGACTTTTTACACCAGGATTGCTCCAATTCCCGGATGAATGGGTGATAAATTGTTTGCAATGGTCTTTTTCAATGCAACTTTCAATATATCACTACAGTCTATAGTAGGGTATGCCTAATTCTTTCACTTTGTCTTTACCCTTGTCTGCCGGGATTCAGTCACTGCTCAGGGTTGAAATCGTGTAAGGATTTGGCAGTCTGCTGCATAAATATTGCCTGTATCGCTCTTAAAGTAGTGCAACCAATTTAGAGATGGTCATAAAAACGCTTACTTCAAATAACTTCACAACTGCAATGAAAAAGTTTCTCAATCTTATGTTCGCGCTCCTGTTAGGTTCGGCAGTCAATGCACAAGACCATGAGCCCTATTTTACAAAATCACTGTCAAAAAGCAACATAAACGAAGTTTATGCACGTACTTCAGGAGGAAGTATCACTGTATCAGGGGTTCCCTCCAGTGAAACACGTATTGAGGTTTATGTCCGATCGAATGGGGGACAAGATGAGTTCTCGAAGGATGAGATCAAGAAAAGATTGGAAGAAGACTACGATCTGAATGTGTCAGTTTCTGGCGGCAAGTTGTCAGCAATAGCTAAAGCAAAGCAATCTAACTTGAATTGGAAGCGCACCCTCAACATTTCCTTCAAAGTCTATGTTTCAAGAAATGTTTCAACAGATCTGAGAACCAGCGGCGGTGCCATAACTTTGATAAATTTATCGGGAACGCAGAATTTTTCCACTAGCGGCGGTGGCCTTCATATTGAAAACCTTAGCGGGAAAATATATGGAAGAACCTCAGGAGGGGGTATTCGCATCTCGGATTCGCAAGATGATATCAATCTGTCTACAAGTGGAGGAGGTATTGAGGCGGATAATTGCAGAGGAAACCTTGCGCTATCCACTTCAGGAGGATCCATTAGCATGAATGTATTGCAGGGAACTATCAAAGCGCGAACCAGCGGAGGACCTGTTAATGGTTCGAAAATCAAAGGAGAACTAATAGCGCACACATCCGGGGGAGGTGTTTCCTTACGAGACCTTGCCTGCAGCATTGACGCATCTACAAGTGGCGGGAGTATGGATATAGAAATTAAGGAATTGGGAGCGTATGTAACTGCGTCCAACTCCGGAGGGAGTATTCGCTTATCAATGCCTGGCGAAAAAGGACTTGACTTAAAGCTTCGGGCAGAGCGAATTAAGATTGATGGATTGCGGAATTTCAGCGGAGAACAGGATGAACACAAGGTGAACGGCAGTATGAACGGTGGAGGGATTCCTGTTGATGTTCATACCAGTGGAAACATAACAATAGCGCTGCAATAGGCCTTGCATAATCATTTGATATTTTGGTGAAGCCTGGTTTGAGGCTTTATATCGATCATTTTAGCTGAAGGTCAATCAAATAGTAATCAGCCATTCCGGAGAGGAAGGAGAGGCGTTCAACCGTTTTACTCCATTGGTGAAGCCGAAGCAATAGCCGTTTTCTTTTTATGAAATTCTTTTCGAGATGTGCCGGAGGCAATGCAAATCCGATTGGAATCTTTCTTATTAAATTAAACTTTGTGCCGGACCATTTTTCTATCTGTGATGGATTGTAAAGCCATGTTGTTAATGGAGTCCCTTGCCCATCTTGAACAAATGCCTTGCATATCACCCTTTGAAAGGCTTTTTTGAAACGGAATTTAAGGAGCAAATAAACTGTCTCCCACATACAAAACCTTGACATAGCCACCCCAATAAACCGGCCTCCGGGAGTGAGAATTGATGGAATTTTACTGAGCAACACCTGCAACGATGGTTTATCAATACTATTCAATCCACCGAAATTGGAAAAAATCAAATCAAATTTTTTATCGAATACAGTCTCATCAAAACTATCCGGATCCAGGTATTGTGAGCTGACTTTGCCTAGCATGGAAAATCGATTTTCTTTCTGAGCGGTTACTTTCAGCATTTCTTCTGACACGTCGGTCGCCAAAATGTTAAAGCCCTTATGACCGAACAATGCTGCATCTTCTCCGCTGCCACAATTGAGTTCCAGGATATCCATCCCATTCAGCTGAGGAGTTATTTCTTCCATATAGCGCCATACCCTTTTTCGGTGTAACTGGCCGATGACACTTGGGGCAAAAACCGTATCCATGGAAGTGGCAATATGATCAAAGGGTGCAGCCATGCAGAAATAGAATCTATAATATACGAAACCGACGCCTAAAGTTATTCAACTCTATATTAAGAAATATTGTTCACGTATGAATTGACTTACCACCGATTTCATTTATGCTATATCCTACCTAACACAAAGGCAAAGAAATGGCGCCAAACCTCAGCGACAGGGTACCGTAGCTTAGACGCATCAGATAGCAAAAGAGTTTCGGGATGGATTTTTAACCCATTAGTCTCTTCAATAGGATTGTCCGAAAAGGATGATTGGAGGACGCTGTTTCGTTTAAAATTGGCGAGCCGAGTCCTTTTTCGCAGGATAAACTCAGAATCAGCAAATTATCGAATGTGTCTTTGACACACTTCGCTATAGAATTTGAATTTCCAAAAAAAGAGTAGTATTTTAAGATACATGTATGTTACCTAACCGGAGACACTTTTTATGAACCCTATCCATTCAATAGACGAATATTACAGAGAGTACAAACGCAGCGTTGAAAATCCCGAAGACTTCTGGGCTGAGATTGCCAGCGAATTTGTGTGGAGAAAGAAATGGGATAAAGTGCTGGAGTGGGATTTCCACAAACCGGAAGTAAAATGGTTTGCAGGGGGTAAACTCAACATTACGGAAAATTGTATCGACCGTCATTTATCTACCCGATCAAATCAGACGGCGATTATCTGGGAGCCGAGTGACCCAAAGGATGAAGCAAAGCACATTACGTATAAAGAACTGCATGAGCAGGTTTGTAAGGTTGGTAACATGCTTAAGTCACGCGGAATAAGGAAAGGAGATCGCGTGTGCATTTATATGCCTATGGTGCCGGAGTTGGCATATGCGGTGTTGGGGTGCGCAAGAATCGGTGCTGTACATTCAGTGGTATTTGCCGGGTTTTCATCCGGATCGCTTATCGATAGAATCAATGATTCAGGCTGTAAACTTATTTTAACGGCGGATGGCTCTTCGCGTGGCGGGAAAAGAATTGACCTGAAAAAAATTGTGGATGAAGCTATCATTAACTGCCCAACTATTGAGACATCAATAGTGCTTGAAAGTATTCGATCAAATCCCGACATGCAGTCGGGACGAGATGTCTGGTGGCACGAAGAAATGAGTAAAGCCGGCACAACTTGTCCGGCAGAAGAAATGGATGCGGAGGATTTACTTTTTATTCTG
>JAOUDZ010000101.1 GCA_029858965.1 Cyclobacteriaceae bacterium | reverse complement strand
AAACGAAAGGCCTGCTGACCATAACCAGATGATTGAAATCTTCTATAATTGCAGCATGAGACAGATCATTATCCTTTCTTTTTGTTGTATTCTCATCAGTTGCGAAAAGAAGAAGACCGCGTCCTCCGGTAGGGCAGAAAGCAATCAACAATCAACCATTCATTATGCTGAAGGATTCACGGTACAGTACCAGGGGAAGAATAAGTTGGTAGAGGTGAAGTATCCTTTTCAGGGTGCCACAACCGGATATAAATATTTACTCGTCCAAAAAGGTGGACCTATTGCGAAGCATGACAGTGATGTGAAGGTCATTTCAATTCCGTTGACCTCCATCGTGTGTACGTCCACCACACATCTCCCGCTGCTGGACTACCTGGGAGAAAGTGAAAAACTCATTGGCTTTCCATCAACAGATTACATCAGTTCAGAGAAAATACGCAGGCGAATTGACGAAGGCCAAGTGACAGATCTTGGGCGCGACGAAGGAATGAATTTAGAAAGGCTTGCCATGCTCAAACCCGGGATGGTTATGGGCTACTCTATGGGCAGCGACTATGGCCAGTTTAAGAAGATTGAAGAGCTACACATTCCTGTTGTGATCAATGCGGAGTATTTAGAGAAGCACCCACTGGGTCGCGCAGAGTGGATAAAGTTCATGGCGCTCTTTTTTAACAAAGAACACCAGGCGGACTCCATCTTCCGGAGCATCGAAAAGAGTTATTTACAAATAAAATCATCAGTCGATGCTGCACAATTAAGAAGGCCAACGGTCCTTAGCGGTATTGTCTACAGCGACGCCTGGTTTGTTCCCGGTGGGAACAACTATGCATCTAAGATTCTGAAAGATGCAGGCTGCCACTATCTGTGGGAGGAGAATCCCTCCAACGGGTTTCTGGAGCTGAGCTTTGAGTCAGTGTATGAAAAAGCGCACGATGTTGATTTATGGATCGGGGTCGGTAATTTTTCATCAATGCATGAACTCGAGACGGCGGATCATCGCTATACACGGTTTGCAGCATTCCAACAAAAGAAGGTATATACCTTTGATGCCAGGAGAGGTGCAAAAGGAGGTAGTGAATATCTGGAGTTGGGTTACCTGCGGCCCGATATCATCCTGAAAGACCTGGTAAAAATCGGACACCCTGATCTGTTACCAGGTTATGATCTCTATTTTCATAAGCGGCTGGAATAGAGATTGTCCTGGTGCTTAAAGTGGACTTGCTGTGATTGCTAATCCAGCCGAGTTACATCAACCTTTACTGTTAAATCTTGTTTACCTGAGCTAAAGACAATTCCTTTTATCGGCGCCACATCATGATAATCACGACCATAGCCTATGGTAATATGCTTAAATGATGGAAGGAGACAATTCGTGGGATCAAATTCCACCCAACCTACGGAAGGGAAATAAACCGAAACCCATGCATGCGAAGCATCCGATCCGACGAGTTTTTTTTTCCCCGGAGGGGGTAACGTTTCAAGGTAGCCGCTTACGTAACGCGCTGCCAGTCCCATTGTTCTAAGGCAGCTGATCATCAAGTGGGCAAAGTCCTGGCAAACTCCTTTCCGGGCCTTTACAACATGTTCAACAGGTGTGTTGATGGTTGTAAATCCAGGCTTGAATTCTATAGTTTTATGTATCTTCTGCATCAGCCCGTTGCAAGCGGCCCACATGGTCGCATCTTCCGCAAAACAATCTTGGGAAAATTCTTTGATCACGTCATTTTTCGGAATGAAGCGTGATGGCAGCACGTATTGTACAATCTCATAGAGGTCCTTGCCCTGGCGCGATAACAATTGATTTACCGCTCGCCATAGCACCTGCGAGCCAAGCGCCTCATCAGCCTCTGGCCGGCTACTCAAATTCACTTCGCTTGTCGAGGTAATTTCGAGATTGTCATGATCTTTGTAGGTGGAAAAAAAAGCAAGTGTGTTCCCGAAAAAATCCGTTCGATAGCAAAATTCATCTGGCGCCGGAACAATTTCTATTGCTGACGAAAGACATGTCTGTTGCACTCCCGTAAGCGGAGTAAGGCATAGCCGATTGTGGCAGAGTCCCACCGGTTCCTGGTAAGCGTATTCCGTGACATGTTTGACTTTGAAGCGCATGTATCGTGTCTAGACTTCTATCTTAAAACCATCCTTGGTCCCTTGATACTGATAAGTAGAATGACTGAAGTAATTGGCCGTTAGTGCGACTGAAATTTTTGAAATTTTCGCGCTGAGTTCCTCACAGAGACGATCCAGTGCCGGTCTGAATTCCAACTCCGGATCAACAGTCATAAGATCATCAATACTAATTAATCTAACCATACTATAGCATTCAAAAACAAGGTTCGATATCTGACTGTCATGATCACCTTTCTCTTTTTGTGGTAACTGATCTATAAATTTCAATAGCTGCTCCAGTTGTGATAAGATGGATATTGGATTTTGTTTGTTGAGGAACAATAGGTCAAGTGCGGGCGCAATATCAAAATACGTGCGGTAGACTGAACGGTAGTTGGAGAGATTCTGATTGCTTACAAGGAGTGCCTCCAGAATCTGGAACTCTGCTCCCTCTTCATATTGGAATGTCAATAGTGCGCGGTATTGGATAAGCTCCAATGATAGTTCCTCAATTAACTGACCAATTCTATACATCAACCATCCTTCTCCGCGATACATACTTTGCCTGTTCATTTCCAGGAAGGAAAGAAGGCTGCCGTTCAATTGATCTAGTAACGTGAAAACATGGCGAATACCCTCCGGCTCCAATACTGCAAGTTTCCTGTTCACGTCTTCAATATCATCAATAATGCGCCAGTTGTCTACCGCCCAACGATCGCGCACCGCATACATGGCTTTGATAAGACTATTTGCGGCAAAGATGATGCTTCCATCCTGCGATGGATTGCAGATGAGGTTATGTATTTCTTTAAGGCGTTGATCAACATTGAAAACTTCTTCCTCATCTTCCAGGAAACCAGGGTAAGTGCCGGTAATATGGGTAACGGTATGCAATAGTGCTTTTTGGGCCTCAGATTCCTGACCGTTATTGATATAACCACTCTGACTAAGGTTTCGCAGCACAATTCGTATGAACCGCGAAGTGCGTAATACACGTTGGGAATATCGCCCAACCCAAAAAAGATTTTCTGCCGCACGGCTTGGCAGCACAGATTTTCTTTTCAGGTCTGTATTATGCAGCAAAGCAGTGGCAGGTGTTTTTACGGCGGTTTCAACCCATGTATCTTTAGCGATTCCCCCGTCCTGGTTGGAGACCAAAAAGCTCCCTTTTTCGGCGGAGCAGCGGGTTAAGCCACCAGGCATAATCTCATAACCACCTTTAGTCGCAACCAGGAAAGTGCGCAACACGGTCAACCTCGGCTCAAGTTTGTTCCTGGTAAAAACCGGCGATGTGGAAAAGCTGACTTCTTCCTGGCCAACATATAAGTAAGGTTGTGCGTTTATTTTTTGGATCAGGATTTCCCGTTGCGCTTTTGAAAGGCTGCTTCCGATAACTGTCCCGGAGCCTGTTGTCCGATCAATCTTTTTGATAACCAATTCGCCAATGTGCTGAATAACAAAATCCATTTCTTTCTTTTGTCCGCACCACCAGGTGGCCACCATCTTAAAAATGGGATCTTCATTTAGAAAATATTTGAAGATGTTATGCATGAACGCCATCAGTCCGGTATTTTCCAATATGCTGCTCCCAATCGGATTGGCAATGGACACGTTTCCTTTTCTGATAACTTCAAGCAAGCCAGGAACACCCAGGTGTGAATCCTCGCGGAGCTCGAGCGGGTCGCAGTAGCTGTCGTCTACTCTGCGCAAGATGATATCCACCTTCTCAAGTCCTTCCACGGTTTTGATCCAAACAAATCCATCACGGGCAACCAGATCTTCACCTTGCGCCAGGGTAAACCCCATATAGGAAGCCAGAAAGGCGTGTTCAAAATAAGTTTCATTTCTGGGGCCAGGCGTTAGCAGTACAATTCTTGGTTGTTCTTTACCCTGTGGAGCGATTTCCAGAAAAGCCTGCATCATATTATTGAAGAACCCCCCAAGCTTGGTGGTTTTGTGTCCGTTGAACAACTCAGGCAGCACCCTGCTTAACGCGCTTCTATTTTCAAGCGCATACCCCATTCCGGAAGGTGCCTGTGTACGATCTTTTAATACCCATACTTTTCCTTCGGGGCCGCGTGAAAGGTCTGCCGCATAGAGCACGAGTTGGCTAGTGCCAGGTTGCTTAATTTTATCGCAGGGGCGAAGAAAACCGGAATGTGCATAAATTAACTCCGGAGGTATAATCCCTTCTTTCAACAGCCGGCGCTCACCGTAAAGATCCTCCAATACCTTGTTCAGGACGTAGGCACGCTGCTTCATCCCCCGCTCCGTTATTCTCCATTCGGCAGGAGAGATGAGCAAGGGCATGGTATCCAGTAGCCACGGCCGGTTGAGCCCATTTGTGTCGCCGTAAACATTGTAGGTGACGCCATTCTCTTTCAGCAGCTGCAGCAACTCCTGCTGACGGCCCTTCAGTTCGCCCGCGTCCAGCTGTTCAATGTTGTCGAGCAATTTCTTCCAATGCGCCTTTGTATCTCCATCAAAACCAAAACACTCGTCCACCAGAGACCGGTTCGTAAAATAACCGTCCATCAGCTTTTCCAAAGGGGTGTTTGTGTTCATGCTTTCCATTAGGTGAAATGATTCACAATCGGCGTAAGTCTAATGTATTAGGATATTCAGGGCTTATTTTGATTGGGGGCGGATCAAATTTCTCTGTAATCTGATTCTTTTCCAAATATCTTTGTATGCCCACATATGCAGTGGATGGTGTAATGGGGCCCTGGGTGTGTCCTTCATTCCAGAAACGGCTGATCCTCCTGCCTTCCGCCTCAAATGCGTTAACAGGGAAAGAATCGTAGTTTCTTCCTCCCGGATGTGCCACATGGTATGTACACCCCCCCACGGAGCGGTTGTTCCAGGTATCTACTACATCAAAAACGAGGGGGACGTCCTTGCCCAAAGTCGGGTGCAAAGCCGAAGGAGGGCTCCATGCCCGATAGCGCACCCCTGCAACATATTCTCCTTTTACGGGTGCCTCCACCAGAGGTACAGGCATGCCGTTGCACGTTACCATGTATCGGTCGACGTTAAAGTTTATCACCTTAACTTCCAGTCTTTCCACAGAAGAGTCTACATACCTGGCCGTACTACCACCCGCAACTTCCTCACCTAAAACATGCCAGGGTTCTATACCCATCCTTAGCTGTAGTTCCATATCCTGTAAGGTTATCTTTCCATACAACGGAAACCGGAATTCGAAGAAAGGTTCAAGCCAGGCTAGCTGAAAAGGATATCCCGCCTGCTGTAGGCCGAGGGTTACCTCGTTTAGATCTTGTTGTACATAATGAGGCAACATAAATTTATCATACAATGCAGTACCCCATCGCACTAATTTTCCCTTATAGGGTTTATTCCAAAACCAGGCTACCAGGCTGCGCAGTAACAACAATTGGACAATACACATCTGCTTGTTAGGTGGCATGTCAAAGGCCCTGAGTTCCAGGATACCCAACCGTCCCGTTGCGCCATCCGGAGAGTATAATTTATCAATGCAAAATTCGGCGCGATGTGTATTCCCGGTTATGTCTATTAATAGATTTCTGAATATCCTGTCTACTAACCAAAAAGGAACTTCTTCATTTTCGGGGATTTGACTGAACGCAATTTCCAATTCATACAACATTTCAGGCCTGCCTTCGTCGACACGGGGGGCCTGACTCGTCGGACCAACAAATTGCGATGAAAATAAATATGATAAACCGGGATGATGCTGCCAATAGGTAATCAGGCTGCGAAGTAAATCAGGACGCCGCAACAATGGACTATCAGCAGGTGTTATGCCGCCCAGGGTTATATGGTTTCCTCCTCCGGTACCCGTATGTTTACCGTCAAGCATAAACTTCTCGCTGCTTAGCCGACTTAACCGGGCTTGTTCAAAGAGGATTTCATAGTTATTAACGAGTTCATTCCAACCTTTCGCGGGGTGGATGTTTACCTCTAATACCCCAGGGTCAGGAGAAAGTCCGAGTTTTGTAATGCGGTTGTCATGAGGTGTTTGATAACCTTCAATAACAACTTTTATGTTTAGTTTCTCCACTGCTGCTTCAATGGATGCCAGCATATCCAGATAATGTTCAGCATACTGTAGCGGTGGCATAAAGATATAGATCTTGCCTTCCCGAACCTCTATGCACACAGCGGTTTGGACTGTGTACGCTTCAAAAGTAGTTGCCGGTTCTTTGACCCTGGGGCCCTTTGTTTTGTCAGACTCAACTTCCTCCGTATACTGCTCATAAAACTCCCTTGGGAGTTCAATGCGTGCTATGGGTTGGTTGTATCTTTTCTGAACATATTCGTGAACATTCCCTAAGCGCGGCAGTTCTTCAAACGGACTCCGCTCCACTGCCTTTTGCAACCTCCGGGGTGGAGTAAACACCAGGGATTTTAACGGCAGCCGTAACCCAATGGGCGAATTTCCGGGAATAAGAATGAGGTGCTTGCTCTTGAACTCCCATCTGCCCGACAGCCATTGATTGTTCCAATAATTCCATTCAACAGGAATAACATAACCTACCGGTGTTCCCAACCCGTTTGCCAGCAACTCTGCCAGTTTCTTCCTTTCCAATGGATCGTCAAGGTTGGCCTGGTAAGGATCAATATTGGTGGGGACCTTCGATTCTTCCCACAAGAAAAAGAATGCGTCCTCTACGGCGGGGTGCATATGCTCGGCAGGAATATTCAGGAATTTTGTAAGGAGCAATGCAAGCTGGTGTGCTTCTTTTATCGTATACGATGAGGCTGTTTCGTCTACATCCAAAAGTGCATCGTTTCTCCACACCGGGTATCCATCGTTTCTCCAGATTGCCGAATATTGCCACCGTGGCAATGGTTCACCAGGATACCACTTCCCCTGCCCTTTGTGGATGAGTCCTCCTGGCCCAAATGAATTTTTAAGGCGTCTGATTAATTGGGTTCCCAGTACCCGTTTTTGTGGTCCATCGGCTGCGGTATTCCACTCCTTAGCTTCCATATCATCAACCGAAACGAAGGTTGGCTCTCCACCCATCGTAAGCCGGACATCTCCTGCCTGTAAGTGTTCATCCACAAGGTTTCCAAGCCCAATGATACTGGCCCACTGTTCTTCACTGTAGGGCTTTGTAACGCGAGGATCTTCGTGAATTCTGAAAACCTCGTTTTTATAACCAAAGGTAACCTCACATTTATCGGTCATGCCGGTAACGGGCGCGGCACTTACCGGGTCAGGCGTACAGCACAGCGGAATATGCCCCTCTCCTGCAAATAGTCCTGAGGTTGGATCGAGACCTACCCAACCCGCACCTGGAATATAAACTTCAGCCCAGGCATGAAGATCCGTAAAATCGTGCGCTGTACCCGATGGTCCATCCAGCGCCTTTGTATCTGCTTTGAGTTGGATAAGATAGCCTGAAACAAAACGCGCCGCTAAACCGAGGTGCCGGAATAGCTGCACCAATAACCACGAGGAGTCCCGGCACGAACCGCTTTGAATGTTTAAGGTTTGTTCGCATGTCTGAACACCGTGTTCAAGTCTTATCGTATAGTTGACTCGTCTCTGTACCTCCTGATTAAGCCTGACCAATACATCAATGGTGCGCATCCCCATATTGGTCGGGTCAATATCGCGTAACAATGCAGAAAGGAATGGCCCGGATTCTGAAATCTCAAAATAAGGGAGCAACTCCTTTCTCAGTTGTGTTGTGTAGCTAAATGGAAAATTTTCAGCGAAGTCTTCAATAAAAAAATCAAAAGGATTAATAACGATAATTTCAGCAATTACTTCTACTTCAAATTGAAGCATCGTAGTCTTCTTCGGGAATACTACACGTGCCATGAAATTGCCGAATGGATCTTGCTGCCAGTTGAGAAAATGTTCTTCAGGCTTTATTTTAAGTGAGTATGATAAGATCGGAGTTCTGCAATGTGCAGCGGGCTTAAGCCGGAAGGTATGCGGCGTAAGATTTACAGCACGATCGTATGTATAAGATGTTTGATGACGGATTGCGACTTTGATTGGCATATAAAAAAAATGAAACGAAATATTCTTAATAATACTTCATTTAAGAAACAGATTCATTGTAATGCCACAGATTTGGCAATAATTCTTTTGACAGGCCTCTATCTCAATCGATTGAATGATTCTAATTCTAAAGAAATTGGTGTTTACAGCGCGATTAAGAGGCAGCGTCAATCTCCCCCAGCAGTAACAATATCCAATCCCACGCCTTGCATGGCATCAAAACCTCCACAAACATTGACAAGACTACTAAATCCATGATTCTTCATAATAGAAATAGCCGTCATGGATCTGTATCCGCCACCACAGTGGATGATATAGGGCTTTTTCCTGTCCAGATTCTGAATGTCTTTGGTGATATCGGCTAATGGCAAAAGTTTAGCCCCCTTTATGTGGCCGGCATTCCATTCACCAGGTTTACGGACATCGAGGATCATAGTGCCCTTTTCCATTTCTGATCGAACATGTTCAGCTGGAACAGAATTTACACGATCAAGCTGCTCGCCAAACGCTCCGACACCGCCTACCAGATATCCAATTACATTTTCAAATCCAACGCGTGCGAGTCTCAATACGGTTTCATTTTCTTTGCCCGCCTCAGTAACCAACACCAACTTTTTATGCATATCAATCAATGTACCAACCCACACTGCAAACTGTCCATTGAGCCCGATGTTTACTGATCCTGTGATGTAACCTTTTTCAAAATCATCTGCCGGCCTTGTGTCAATGATAATGGCACCCTCTTCCACTAAACTTTTAAAGGCTTCCAGCGTTAAAGGCTTTGTATTTGCACGAATTACATCTTCTATCGGACTATACCCAACTTTGTTAATACGCGCATCTTCATAGAAGTACTGCGGTGGCGGTAGCATACCCTCCGTTAATTTTTCTACAAATTCCTCACGGCTCATATCTTTAAGTGCATAATTAAATTTCTTCTGCTCACCTATTGTCGAAAAAGTTTCTTTACCAATATTTTTTCCGCATGCTGATCCCGGACCGTGGGCAGGATATACGATGACATCGTCCGGCAGCGTCTTGATTTTTTTTGCAAGTGAGTCATACATCATGCTCGCCAGCGTTTCGCTACTCATCACGCCATCCAATAGATCCGGCCTTCCCACGTCGCCTACAAATAATGTATCACCCGTAAACACAGCGTGCTGCTTCCCATGCTTATCCAGCAGTAAGTAGCATGAAGATTCAGGCGTATGGCCTGGCGTATGCAATACCTTGATTTTTACTTTACCCAAAACGAACTCTTCACCGTCTTTTGCATTGTGCACGGTATATTCGGTATTCGCATCCGGTCCATAGACAATTGGTGCCCCTACTTTACGGGACAGATCGATGTGTCCGGACACAAAGTCGGCATGAAAATGTGTTTCAAAAACGTACTTTATCTTCGCTCCGCGCTTGCTGGCAAGTTCAATATAAGGTGCCGTTTCACGAAGTGGGTCAATGATTGCAGCCTCCCCATCGGATTCTATATAATAGGCAGCCTCCGCCAGGCAATTCGTATAAAGTTGTTCGATGTACATTTTAGCTTGTTATGGTAAACAAAGGTTCTTGTGATTTCCTGGAAAGCATTTCCTGATTTTTCGACTTTCTACACAAATCTTACAAAAATCCCGTCGATTTCACGCAGCTTTGTAACTTTGCTATAGATGAAGCGCGCAAATGGCATTTTTTGGCTTCTGCTGATTACCTCTTTTTCAGCCGCCAACAGTTACAATGTTTTTGAGGAAAACGGGAGAGCCGGACTTAAAGACGAACTGGGGAAGATTTTGATCCCAGCTCAATATGAGGCTTTGGGTTGGAGCAATGGGGAATTTTCCATTCTCCAAAACGTCATTGGTTACAAAATGGATGGTCATTGGGGACTCATCCATATCGACAATCAAATTGTCACCAAAGCAGAATACGAAGAGATTTTTCCCGGCGATGGAACACTGATAATTGCCCGCAAAAAATCAAATCTTTCTCTTCGTATGGTATTCGGATGCTTAAATACATCAGGAAAAGAGGTTATTCCCTTTCAATACGATGGTATTAAATTGTATTCCTTCAGGGCAATTGTATTTACGAAAATCGGCAATCAGTACAGATACGGGTTAATTGATTTAGAAAACAAAACCCTTATTCCCCAGCAATACAAGAACATTCAATTTATTGGAAGCCTTCGTTACGCTGTTGAAAGTTTTGAAAATAAGACGGCCCTGTTTACAGAAAATGGAAAGCAGGTCACCAATTTTAGCATCGATAGTATATCTGCGTTCAAAAAAGACTATGCTATTATTTATCAAAACACACAGCAGGGATTGATGAACAGGCAAGGTCTGATCAAAGCTGAACCGACATTTCGTGAAATTAGAATTAATGATGATGGTTCGCTTCATGCCCGCCAAGCTGATGAGTGGCTGTTTCTCGATGGCCAAAATAAACTCACGCAAAACACAAGAGCGGATGACGTAATTCCCCTTGCGAAAGATTTGCTGAATATCGCTACCGCAGGATTCATTGAAGTAGAAGATTATAACCTCAAACCGCTTTTTCCATACAGGTTTGCCACCCTGGGCAAGGTGATTGGAGGTAAGGCGATATTCTCCATAAACCATAGATATGGAATATTGCGCAGAAATGGATCTATTTTGCTAGAAGCTGCGTTCGATACGCTCTATGCCGATCAACATTTCTACGTAGCCAACCGAAGGTACCAGGGAAAGGATAACTGGCTGGTGCTGGATTCGCTTGGGAATGCCTTATCCACAAAAACCTATGATCGAATTTACCCTTTCAACGGAAAAATATTTCCGGTCGTAAACCGAAAATTTTGGGGCGCAATCGATACATCAGGCAAAGAAATTATTACCTGCACCTACGATTCAATCCTGCAGCAAATTGACAAAAACATCGTTGTAAAATTTCAGGGACAGTACGGGATTATAAATATGTATGAGGAGTGGAAAGTAATTCCCCGGTCCAGTGAGTTGAAACTTATTACAGGTGAGCGATATATTGAAATCACACCCAGAATGACATTTCTCAAGTCATTTGACGGCAACACAATTTATTTTTCGGAAAATAGAGTTGAGATCAATACTTCACATATCATTGAATACCTTCCTTCAGGCACTTTATGGGAAATTGACTTGGATGGTGTTATCGTTAATCGACAGGTTCAACCTGAAGGATTGATAGAAGAAATTTTCACAGAGTCGGAAGGGCTACGTGCTATCCGGAAAAACGGGCAATACGGCTTTGTTGATTCCCTGGGCAGATTGCGTATTGCGAATCGCTATGATGATGTCAGATCCTTCAGAGAGGAACTGGCGGCAATAAAGATTCTCGGTAAATGGGGATTTATAAATCACAGCGATAACATAGCAGTCCAACCTGTTTATGAAGAGGTCACTGCCTTTCATAATGGAATGTCATTAGTAAGGCAAAAAGGTCTTCAAGGGATTATAAACAAACAGGGAAAGCTAATTCTACCTCCGCGCTATGAATCCATCAAAGTTCTGCCCGATGGAAATTTATTAATACAGCAAAATAAACTTTACGGTCTTGCAGATGCGGCAGGCACAATTCTAATCCACCCGAAATACGACGCCCTGGATGATGTAGGCAACAACTATGTAATTGTTGCGCGTGACGGAAAATACGGTGTAATTTCCGTTGCAGGTATTAGCACCATTCCGTTAATCTATGATTTCATCAGGTATGATCCATTCAATGATTTCTTTATTGCTTTGACGAAATCCAAATGGATGGATTTAAATTAAAACAAGCCTTCTTGGATTATGCCGAACTTGGGGCTACACGCAATCTCACTTTTCTAAGAACTGCAGTGGTCGGGGACGCATAATAAAATTGCCAGCGTGTTGAGCGCTGGCAATTGATGTGAAGAGCAAGAAAAACAGCATTTATTCCTTTTTCTCTGCCCCGGTTGTACCTTTACCCGATCCGGAAATCGCCTGCCTCATTTCAGTATCAGCTTGTACGTTTTGCATCCTATAGTAATCCATAATGCCAAGGTTTCCACTCATGAATGCTGCAGCGATAGCCTTTGGAATTTCAGCTTCAGCTTCAATAACCTTTGCGCGGGCTTCCTGTGCTTTCGCTTTCATTTCCTGATCGAGGGCAACTGCCATAGCCCTTCGTTCTTCTGCGCGTGCTTCTGCAACTTTGAGGTCAGCGGATGCCTGGTCAATCTGAAGTTTTGCGCCGATGTTTGCACCAACGTCTACGTCGGCAATATCGATGGACAGAATTTCAAATGCTGTGCCGGCATCCAGGCCTCTGGATAGGACAAGTTTTGAAATATTATCAGGACTTTCAAGCACTTCTTTGTGTGATTTGGCTGAACCGATGGAAGATACTATACCCTCTCCTACACGTGCAAGGATCGTGTCTTCGCCAGCACCACCTACTAATTGTGCGATACTTGCCCGGACTGTTACCCGTGCAACCGCAATGAGTTGAATACCGTCAGAAGCAACAGCTGCAACTTTTGGCGTAGTAATTACCTTGGGATTAACAGAAATTTGAACAGCCTGAAACACATCACGGCCCGCCAAGTCGATTGCCGTGGCCTGCTTGAAGGTCAAGCTGATGTTTGCCTTGTCGGCCGAAATCAGCGCCCTGATTACATTGGGTACATTCCCCCCTGCGAGGAAATGAGTTTCCAATTCATTGGAAGACAACTTCAATCCTGCCTTGGTCGCGGTGATCAGGGAATCTACGATAATGCGGGGTGGAACTTTCCGGATTCTCATGAATACAAGTTCAAACAGCCCCACCTTCACGCCGGAGAAAAGTGCAGTGATCCAAAGGTTAACCGGAACGAAGTAGAGAAATACAAAGAACAAGACGATCCCGCCTAAGACCAATACGAGTAAAGAGACAGCTTCCATGGGCATTGCTTTATGGGTTTATAGGTTCAACTACAATTTGATGCGATTCAATCTGGGTGATCTTCACTTTTTCACCACGCTCGACATAGTTGCCGGCGGTTTTTACTTCAAAGGTTTTGTTATTAAACTCAGCCTTTCCAATAGGCCTTAAGGTAGAAACCGTGATTCCTTCATCACCAATATGCACAGCGGTCATGATTCCTTCATTCACCTTGCTGTCCATAGACGATTTAAGAGAAAATCTTGACCAGGCACCGGATCGAAAACTATAGAATAGTGCACCAAGCGTAGCGGCAAGCATCGCCAGCAAAAGGTAAAATCCAACCTCATTACCAAATTGGTTGTAACTGATCACAATGCCAACAATGGCGAAGATCAGTCCCAATAGTCCGACAACCGTTGTTCCCGGCACAAATACCAACTCCACTATAATCAGCGTGAGCCCGATAAAAAGAAGCGACAAGATGATTATCCACATTAGCATAAGATAAGTATTGTCAAAAGTACGAATAATTAATGCACTTCTGGTTTGTCTCCCAAACGGTTGAATACGAATTCAAAAGATTAATAGGCTCTGGCAAACAATACCCGCTGGGCGGATGGCTTTCCAGTGTATACGCACTCCCCCGATTCCCCATCTGCAGTAAGCGGAATGCATCGAATAGTGGCTTTCGTCTCCTCTTTGATGGCTGCTTCAGTCTCTGGCGTGCCATCCCAATGGGCAAGTACAAATCCCGTCTTTTCATCCAAAATACGCTTAAAGTCATCGTACGAATCAACCTTAGTAATCATTTCCGTTCTGAACTTCAGCGCTTTTTGGAATATATTCTCCTGTATTTGATCCAGGAGTTTTGGTATACCTGTGCCCACGTCAGCAAGGTTCATCACTTGCTTTTCTTTTGTGTCGCGGCGTGCCACTTCTACAGTTCCGTTCGCTAAATCACGTGGTCCAATGGCAATTCTGACAGGGACTCCTTTAAGTTCCCACTCTGCAAATTTATATCCCGGTTTCTGCGTATCACGGTTGTCAAATTTTACGGTCCAGCCCTGCTGGCGCAGGGTTTTTAAAATTTTATTGACTTCATCTGTTACCATGTTTAATTCATCTTCACTTCTGAAAATGGGGACGATAACAACATGTATGGGTGCGAGCTTTGGCGGTAATACCAGCCCCTCATCATCTGAATGGGCCATAATGAGTGCTCCCATTAGGCGCGTACTTACACCCCAGGACGTTCCCCAGACATAATCGAGTTTACCTTCCTTGTTGGCGAATTTAACGTCAAATGCTTTTGCGAAATTCTGTCCGAGAAAATGCGAAGTGCCTGCCTGCAGTGCTTTCCCATCCTGCATCATGGCTTCAATACAATAGGTATCAATTGCCCCTGGAAACCGCTCCCCCTCCGATTTCTTGCCTTTGATCACAGGCATGGCCATAAACTGCTCCGCAAAATCTGCATATACATCCAACATTTGCAAAGTTTCTTGAACGGCTTCTGCAGAAGAGGCATGGGCGGTATGGCCTTCCTGCCACAAGAATTCTGCCGTACGCAGGAACAATCTTGTGCGCATCTCCCAACGTACTACATTGGCCCATTGGTTTATCAAAAGGGGCAGATCCCGGTAAGACTGAATCCACTTTTTATAGGTATTCCAGATAATGGCCTCACTTGTTGGTCGCACCACCAGCTCTTCTTCCAATTTTGCTTCGGGGTCTACAATAAGCTTACCCGGGTTCTCCGGGTCTGTCTTCAAGCGATAATGGGTAACAATAGCACATTCTTTGGCAAAGCCTTCCGCATTTTTTTCCTCCGCCTCAAACATGCTTTTGGGCACAAAAAGGGGGAAATAGGCATTGAGATGACCTGTATCTTTGAACATTTTATCCAGTGCTGCCTGCATTTTTTCCCAAATGCTGTATCCATACGGCTTGATGACCATGCACCCGCGCACATCGGAATGTTCGGCGAGGTCCGCTTTTTTTACTAATTCGTTGTACCACAACGAGTAATCTTCACTGCGGCTTGGTATTTCTTTACCCATGGTTGGTATAATTATTGTAGCTAAAATATAAGAAAGGCAAATATAATTTTACAGCTCCAAATACAACTTAAATTCTGTACCTTTATAGACACTTTTCCAACGATTTGACGTTTTACAGTTGACGGGATGGTTAAAAACCTAATAGATATGAAAAACAAGGTCTTAATGCTT
>JAOUDZ010000100.1 GCA_029858965.1 Cyclobacteriaceae bacterium | reverse complement strand
AAAAGCCAAAGATGATGATTAGAACTCCAATTAGAAGTTTCTGAATAATGTTTTCACCCGGAATATTCGGCAGGATCGCAATCAATGCAACAAGTAAGATACTGCCGATGATTACAACCTTAAAGGACAAATCTCTTTCCGTCCTCAGGGTCCCGGTTTCCGCTGACTTCTCATTCAATGACCCCATGCTTTCCGTAAAGGAGCTGACAATTGTCGGAATCGTTTTGATCAGTGTTATAAATCCACCGGCAGCGACGGCACCAGCCCCGATTTGCCGGATATAGGACCTGTAGATAGCGGAAGCATAGCTGCTGAAAGTATGTGCCACAGGATCCCAGCCACCGGGTCCTCCGGCAATATTGATATCCGGAAGATAACCCAGCTTTACCAACTGAAGCGCTATTGTATCCGCGGGGACGATGGTTGCAATTAACGGAATCATGGCCCACCAGGCCAACACTGAGCCTGCCACAAGAACGCCGGCAATCCTGGGTCCAATAATATACCCTACGCCCAGATACTCAGGCGTAATTTCTCCGTTGATTGTGGCAGATGGCCAGAATTTATTCGTTTGCTGCGTGACAAACGCCGGTACTTCCGCTATGATGTGCAATACTTTTTGAAATACCGCATAGAGTAAAGCAAAGCCCATTCCCATAAAGGCAGTCTTGGCAAACTCTCCTCCCTTCTCCCCTGCCTGCAAAACCGAAGCACAGGCAGTTCCTTCAGGGTACGGTAACGTTCCATGCTCCTTCACGATCAGTGATCTGCGCAACGGTATCATCATGAGCGTGCCCAGCATTCCGCCAAAAGCCGCCAGAATCAGTATGGTCAGGTAGTTAAAGTAACCTTCACCAACACTAATACCATTTTCTCCCGGCGATAAAAACAGAAACCCCGGCAATGTAAAGACAACGCCTGCCGCTATTGACTCGCCAGCGGAACCTGTAGTCTGAATAATATTATTTTCTAAAATCGTCGTTTTAAGAAACTTTCTGCCCAACGTAATGGCAATTACGGCAATGGGTATTGAGGCAGATACTGTAAGCCCGGCCTTCAAAGCAAGATAAACGGTTGAAGATCCAAAAAGAATTCCAAAGAGTGCTCCAAAAACTACAGACTTTACTGTAAACTCCGCGATGTTTTGGCTAGCTGAAATGTAAGGTTTGAAAGATTTCGTTTCTTCCATGGTATATGGTTTAGGTTTAGGTTTATACGCTACACATTTCTTCCATCATTATTAATGCTAATGGATATCTCCCATTAGTTTCCGTAAAGGCTTGCTTAGCAACAACACAACTACCCCCGAGATCATCATGAGCATCACGATGAGCTGAAAGAGATCTACCAGCAGATGTGGGTCAGCCGCAACTGCGGTTTCATCAAACTCGCCGGCAAATAATCCTGCAATAAGATTTCCCAGCGCAAGTGCCATAAAAAACACACCCATCATCCTGCCTACTAACCGTTGTGGAGAAAGCTTGGTGATCGCACTTAATCCAATGGGGTATAAGCATATCTCTCCAAAAGTATGCAGCATGTATGTAAGGAACAACCATGTTGGAAGGGGCTGATCACCTTTAATCACTATCAAAGACGCGCCAATCATCACAACATATCCCAATCCCATGAAAAACAATCCTAACGCAAGCTTAATTGGTGTGGTTGGATTAAGTTTCCTTTTTGCGAGCCACATCCACAGCCAGGCGAAGACAGGCACAAACAACAATACACATAGTGCAGGAACGGACTGCATCCAACTTGCAGGCATAGTAAACACATCGCCAATACCCATGTCGGTGTAGCGATCTGCAAACAAATTAAGTGTCGATCCCTGGCCTTCATATCCGGCATAGAAAATTGCAGTAATGAAAAACACAATACTTATCGCCAACACTTTCTTCTTTTCTGAAGAATCCAGTTTCTCAACAAGAAGCGTGTACATAAAATATAATATAACACTGGAAACAATGATGTATGCGGAGGATTGAGCGATGATAACCGGATTAATGGCAACAACCTCTGTTAAAAGGAGAATCACAAAAACAGCCAGTACGGCACCCGTAATCCAAAGGCCATTGCGAATATTTTTTTCTCTCAGCTCATCTTTTGTTTTGTCCTGCAACCGAGCCGGCTCAAGACCGGCTGTGCCCAGATACTTCTCTGTGAGCTTAAACTGGATCAATCCAACAGTCATCCCTATACCAGCCGCTGCAAAACCATAATGCCAGTTAATCTTTTGCCCAAGATAACCGCAGATGAGTGGAGCGATGAGTGCCCCAATATTAATGCCCATGAAGAAAATTGAAAATCCATTGTCACGTCTTACCTGATCCCCGGCAGGATACAACTCACCTACCATACTACTGATGTTTGGTTTCAGCAAACCTGTACCCATTACGATGAAAAGCAACCCAAGAAAAAAAGACGCGTTATAAGGCAATGCCAGGCAGAAGTGGCCCAGTGCTATTATACATCCACCATAGAAGATTGATTTTCGCAATCCGAAAAATCTATCCGCAAGCCAACCACCGGGTAATGCCAGCAAATAGACAAGCATGGTGTATAACCCATAAATGGCCCCACCGGTTTTATCATCCAATCCCATTCCGCCCTCTTCAGCGGAGGCAACCATGAACAATAAAAGCAGTGCCCGCATGCCGTAGTAACTAAAACGCTCCCACATTTCAGTAAAAAAGAGCGTGGCCAACCCGCGTGGGTGGCCAAAAAAAGTTTTGTCAGAATCCATTATTATAAAAAATCTGCAAGGTAAAATATGCTTTGGCCAAATAATCGTTTAAAAGCGAAGTCAAAGTATGCCGATAAATCCGTTTTAGCAAATGAGAATTTGGGAGCCTGAAATCAGTCAAAAATCTCTATGCAATCGATTGCAAAGAGAGAAAAATGCCTAACTTTGCTGTACTCATTAACAAAATAATCATGCGTGAATTCGGAATTAGACCAGCCGATAGCTCGCTTACGGACCTAGGTATCCTAGAAGGCGAAGCACACTGGAACCTCCCTCCACATCAACTCACAGCGATGGATGTCGCTGCAGGCCAGGCAAAAATGACAAACACAGGAGCAATCGCTGTAGATACCGGCGAATTTACCGGCCGCTCACCTAAGGACAAGTTTATTGTAAAAGACACCCTTACTGAGAATGCCATATGGTGGAATGAGTTTAATATTCCGTTTGACGCGTCAAAATTTGACATTTTGTATTCCAAAATGATAGACTACCTCAATGGCAAATCCCTCTTTGTCCGCGATGTATTCGCATGCGCCGACTCACGCTTTCGCGTCAGCATCCGCGTAATCAACGAGTACGCCTGGTCTAACTTGTTTGTGTACAACATGTTTTTAAAACCCACGCAAGGAGAATTAAAAAGCTTCAATCCTGACTGGCATATCATAAATGCGCCAGGATTTCGATCCGATCCCAACACTGATGGAACACGGCAACACAACTTCACCATTGTGGATTTCAGGCGAAGAATTATTTTAATCGGCGGCAGTGGTTACACCGGTGAAATAAAAAAGAGCGTGTTCTCCGTGCTGAATTTTATTCTCCCGCAACAGCATAACGTACTCCCTATGCATTGTGCTGCCAATATCGGAAAGCTTTGGGATACCGCTATTTTCTTCGGACTTTCTGGTACCGGAAAAACAACATTGTCAGCCGACGCTGACCGCAAATTAATTGGTGACGATGAACACGGATGGACACCCGATAATCTGATTTTCAATTTTGAAGGTGGATGCTATGCAAAAACAATAGATCTTTCCGAGGAAAAAGAACCGGAAATTTTTAACGCCATCAGAACAGGCGCACTGCTGGAGAATGTTGTCTTTAAAACGGCATCCAACGAGGTAAACTTCGCTGACGGATCGAGAACCCAAAATACCCGCGTGAGCTATCCCATTGAGCATATCCGCAACGCAGCCATTCCCTCCATTGGCATGAGTCCAAAAAACATTTTCTTTCTTACCTGTGATGCCTTTGGCATACTTCCTCCCATTTCCAGGCTTACTGCAGGACAAGCAGCCTTTCACTTTATGTCTGGGTATACCGCGAAGGTTGCGGGAACGGAAGAAGGTGTTAAAGAACCAACGATGACTTTCTCGGCCTGTTTTGGCGCGCCTTTCATGCCCCTACACCCGGCGAAATATGCCGAAATGCTTAGCAAAAAGATACAAGCGGGCGGTGTAAATGTATGGCTGGTAAACACGGGCTGGACCGGGGGTGCATATGGAACAGGAAAGCGAATGAACCTCAAAGTGACCCGCGCACTGATTGCCGCTGCACTCAATGGAAATCTTGATGAAGCAGAATACAAAACGCACGATGTATTTGGCTTTGAATTTCCAACATCCTGTGCCAACGCGCCAGTCGAAGTGCTAAACCCCAGAAATACATGGTCAGACAAGGATGACTATGATAAGAAGGCCCACTATCTGGCAGAATCTTTTCTAAAGAACTTCGAAAAGTTTGCTGACTATGCCAGCGAAGAGATTATGAACGGCGCTCCGAAAGTTCATGCCTGATGATGAGCACTGTATATCACGTGTGAGACAATGGATAAGAACATTTGCTGACAGCAGATGGGAACTTCAAAAGCACACCAACCTTAGGCAATACAGTCGCGTATCTTATTACCTGACCTTACAATGCTTCCTTTCGCCTTTAGCGACACCCGCGGTTGATGGTAAGTCATTTTCACCCAAATTATCGACCTGCGAATGCCTTTGGTAATCGATATTTACCGTTAATGCGGAATATTGACACGTAAAACAAAGGGCATGACTTAAATTAAACCCTCTAATCCTAATCTTTAACATTAAAACACAACGTATGAAGTACAGTTTGATTCTGATCGCAGCATTTTTTGTCTTACTATCCAATACACTTTTTGCACAGGAGGAAATCACAGATGAAGAAATAAGAAAGTATGCGGTCACCATGGATTCCATTAACAATATGAAAGCTTCCCTGCTCGACGATATCAGTGTTATGGTAAAGTCTAATGAAGACATGACCAACGAGCGGTATAACGAACTTTCAAAAATTATTGACGACAATGATAAGCTGGCGGAAGCGAAAGCAACACCTGAAGAAATCGCATTCATAAAGGAAGTTGCTGCAAAGAAAAAGCAGGGAACCGCGAAAATTTCCAAAACTTTTCAGACCATGGCCAAAGAATACGTTGGCGCAGCTACCTATAACAAAGTGAAAAAGGCTTTAAAGACAGATGCGGATGTGAAATCGCGTTACCAGGCCGTTATGGATGAACTGGAAAAGGACAATAATGTGGACGAGGAAGAAGCAACAAACTAGGCCAACAAACCAGGCCAGCATGGATCGCCGATGATCAAAAATCACAGGATCAAATTGCTGTTCTTCATTGCAAAAAATTCATAATTCACTAAAAATCATATCTTTGCAACCTATAATTGGGTTCGTTAATGCATGATATGCGTAAAGTTGGCTTTGCAATCGTTGTAGTTTGTACCAGTATTGTTGCGCACGCTCAACCGAGTGCGCTATTCCGGTCTTTTGATTGCAGAGAATATACCGAATACACCTTCGATGAACCTGAGGTAGCGGCTGAAGTGTATCCTGACTCCGTTGCATCAGCGATAGTACCCCAACCCATGATTTCCATAGATACTGTTGACGGCTGGAAGCATTGGAGCGCTGTTGACAATTATACCTTTGGAAAGGACAGAGGTGGGCTTTCAATGATTAATGATCTCAGCGCATTGCATCCCTTTTTCAGAGACCGTGTTATCAACCTCGTTGAGCTTTGTGAAAAGAAAGGAATTACACTTGCTATCGTGGAGACATACAGAACGCCTGCAAAACAACTTGAGTACAAAACGATGGGGAAAAAATATACAAGCTCCGGTGCAGGAAGATCAAAACATCAATATGGCCTTGCGGTTGATGTAGTACCTATTGTTGATTCCGTAGCCGTCTGGGATAATACAGCGTTATGGAAAAAGGTAGGCCTTGTTGGTGAAAGAATAGGATTACGCTGGGGTGGACGGTGGAGAAAACCTTTTGACCCGGGTCACTTTGAATGGACAGGCGGTCTTACCTCTACGAACCTAAGTGCCGGGATATTACCAGCCGTTCCAAAAAGCGATGAACACTATCCTTGTCTTGATGAGGACTTAAAACTGCTCCGGAAATATTGGAGTGAGTGGGAAACCACGCAGAGTTCACTCACACGCAAATAATGAAACTCTCTTTCCCCGATAACTTCATCTTTGGGACGAGTACTTCAGCAGCACAAATAGAAACTGCCTTTGAGCACGATTGGCATGGCTTCGAAGCCCGTAATGGCTTTGTCTTTGATCGCACCACTGATCATGAAAAGCGATTCAAGGAAGATGCTGAAATTATTGCATCGCTAGCCCCAAACTACAGGATGGGATTGATGTGGAGCAAATTGCAGCGAGCGCCACTCGGCAACTTTGATCAGCCTACAGCTCAGCAATATCACCACTTTATCCAAGACCTGAAACTGAAAGGTGTTGACATCATGATGGTGTTGCATCACTTCACGAATCCATTGTGGTTTTCAAAGATTGGTGGCTGGGAAAAAGTTGAGAATATTAAACTTTGGATAGATTTTGCTAAAAAAGTGGTGGATGAATTCGGACAATATGTATCCTTTTGGAATACGTTCAACGAGCCCAACGTCTATGCAAGTTATGGATGGCTTACCGGCTTTTTCCCTCCCTTCAAAATCAGTCCGCTAATGGCTGGCAAGGTGGTGAACAACATGAGCCGGGCGCATAACGTCATCTATGAATACATCAAACTAAAATATCCCAACCAACCTGTAGGCATTTCGCATAATGCCACCATTTTTTCTGCAGAGAATTTGCTCGGATGGTTTCCAGCAACGCTCTCTGATTGGTGGTTTATGGAGTACGTGCCCAGCAAATTCCTGAATGTCGACTTCTTCGGGATGAGCTACTATGGTCGAATTCCGCACGACCCATTTCCGCTGACCTACCTGGAGACACCGGAAAAAATCAAGAAGCTTGGCCTTGCGCACGACGATATATGGGAATATCATCCGGAAGGGCTGCGAACATGTATAGACCGGTATTGGAACAAGTATAAAAAACCTATTATCATCACGGAGAACGGCGTTTGCGATGAAAGTGACTTACTTCGCTTGCAAGCTATTCAGGATTATGCACACGTTGTGCACGGCGCTATACAGGAAGGGATAAATATCCAGGGCTACTACTTCTGGAGCACCTGGGATAACTTCGAGTGGCATCTGGGTCCCGTCATGCGGTTTGGATTATATGAATGTGACCTCAAAACAATGAACAGAATGCGGAGGCCCAGTGGTGACTTATATGCTTCGCTGGCGTATTCGAGGAAGATTGATGTTGGCGATAGGGTGTAGGTATAGGGTATAGGGTGTGGGGTATGGGGTATGCGGTATAAGGTATAGGGTATAGGGTATAGGGTATAGAGTATAGGGTATAGGGTGTGGGGTGTGTCAAAAGTTAGTACTTTTAACATAATATATGGGTTAACCAATGAAAAGAAGTCTGCTTGTACTCATGGCAATCCTCTTTGTGCACGCTTTACAGGCGCAGCCTTCCAATGAAATTCTCTACGTCGGAACATTCTCAGTGCGCGGCAGCGAGGGTATTTATGCTTTTTCCTTTGATCGCGTCAAGCGGACGCTGAAGCTACTGCAGAAGGTACCAAGTCTGGAAAGCCCCTCCTACCTGGCGATACATCCGACTGGTAAGTTTCTCTATTCTGTGAATCGTGGAAAAGCGGATGTTACAGATAACGGCGGTTCCGTATCGGCATATGGCATCGATCCAAAATCAGGTAAGCTTAGCGGGCTGAATCACCGGCCCTCCTATGGCGATGGTCCATGCTACATTTCAGTGGACAAGACAGGGGAATACATTTTCATTGCGAACTACAGCGAAGGAAACCTGGTAGTGCTGCCGCTTTTTGATGATGGCATAATTGGAAACCCTTCTGATGCAAAGAAATATGTCGGCAACAGCATCAACCCGGCCAGGCAAGCAGGGCCACACATACACTCGGCAGTAATCTCACCTGATAATAAGTTTCTCTATGCTTCCGATCTGGGTACGGATAAAATTTATATTTATGAGTTCAATTCCTCCAATGGAACATTAACGCCCGCAAAAACCCCTGAGGTTAGCGTTAACCCGGGAAGCGGGCCCAGACATTTTACGTTCCATCCAAGTGGCAAGTTTGCTTTCCTGGCGGAAGAATTGACGTCCTCTGTCTGTTCTTTTTCAGTTAATAAACTTACAGGAGCACTCACTATCATTCAGGATACTGTAAAATCCTTGCCGGAAAGTTTTAAAGCAACAAATACCAGTGCCGATATCCACACGGATACAAAGGGCAAGTATTTGTACCTGTCAAACCGCGGGCTCAATTCAGTGAGCATATTTTCTATTTCACCAACAGGAAAGATTAGCCTGATCGGTCAGCAGCCTTCAGGCGGAAAAACGCCCCGCAATTTTCTCATTGATCCAAAGGGTGAATTTATTTTCGTCGCGAATCAGGATTCCGATTCGATCGTTATGTTCCGCATAAACCCTAAAACCGGAAAGCTTATTGCCGTTGGAAAACCTGTAAAAGTTCCGTCTCCTGTATGTCTTAAGCTTCTTACGTTGAAGTGACCCTGCCTGATTGGCTAGTCTTTTAGAATCCGCATCTCTACCCTTCTGTTCATTGCCCTGGCTTCTGGTGTCATCTCGTTGGATATGGGCTGGCTTCCGCCGAAGGCCTTTGTTTTAATGCGGTCCTTATCAACACCTTTGGCCACCAGATATCGTTTAACCGAGTTAACCCGGTCCTCCGAAAGTGCCAGATTGGCTTTCGAACTACCCTGATTATCAGTATGCCCCTCAAGCTGTATCACAATCTTCGTATTCTCAATCATCATTTGCCCCACTTCATCCAGCTCCGGATAAGATTTTGGATCAATGGATGATTTCCCCTGAGCAAAAATAAGATGATCCAGTCGCATGGTTTGACCGGAGGTTGTTAAGCTGATATCGCGCAATACTTTGTTGTCTGCATTGATATCCTTTGGATCGACAATAACCGTCCTTGGATTGTATCCTTTTGCCTGGGCCGTGATCTGATACTTGGCCGTGCCAAAAATGGCAAATGAAAAAGTACTGTCATTAAATCTCCCAAAGATGCCACCGGTAGGAATGCTGCTGTACCGGATGTTAGCCATGATACCCTTACCCGTTCTGGCATCACTGACTTTCCCTATTGCCAAAATTTCGTCAGCTTGTGCGTAAGCCGAAATAACAAAAATTGAAAGGATGGATGCGCAAATCATTTTTTTCATCTGTATGCAATTTTGTTTCTAATTATTCATCTCAGGACAAAAGTGCCTGCGTTCTCCAGGCATGCACATGCTCTTGTTTCGTTTTGGCCCGATGCGCCGAGGCGCCCTCCGTATATTTATTTCCGTTTTTCGCAGGGTGGTTATCAGACAAAAGATAAAACCAACACAAATTTAAAGCCGCGAAGGTAGAAAAGGTTATCCATGCTTACTAAGCATAAGTTGCTGAAGCCCGAATGCCTCGGCCAATGCAATATTCCCGGGTTGAATGACCAAACAACCCATGACTAACATATTACTGCAAAAAACCAGCCATTATACAAGGAGGTAATTATGTTTTCTTTGATCGTCTGTTTTCCCATTCAACTAGTCCCTAAAGTGTGACGCGCATCAAGGATGTCGGCGTTTTCTAAAAACGAATTGAAGCGCAACCATATTGCTCTATATATCGAACTCAATAGTCTCCCCCACGCCAAATGATTTTCCATCAGGATTTTCCGTCGTCCCTGTATCCCTTACTTCTTTTTCTGCTGCGTCCTGACTAGCGTTTTCGCTTTTTTGGGGCTGACTTTCGCCGAAGAGGTTTTGCTGCTCGACTTTGAGTTTTGCCCTTGCCGGACTTTTTTGCTGGACCTGGTGTTTTGGTTTTTCCGGATCCGCGAAGAGGCTTGTCTGATCGCCTTCTTCGATCCACTGGTCTGGGACTGGCCCTTCCTGGTCTTTTTTTTTTACCCGATCAGCGGGATGACCTTTTTCTGCTGTAGTGGCTTCAATAAGTTCGTTATCTTCGTCTCCTTGTTCGAGGCCGGATTCCTCCTGTTCTTCCAGCAGGATTACTTTTGAAACCTTGTGTTGTGTTAACCGGTTCCCTAAAGCTTTCCAACCCTTTACATCAATAAGGTCTTCCAGGTTAACAACTTCCCTGGACTTCTGCTTGTCTTTTCCTTTGATCAATTCAAGTTCAACCTCCGGCGTTTCTGATGTGGTAACAAGCACCAGACGAGATCCGATCGACTCAGTGATAAAACCAAAGTCCTTGTCCTGCGTCGTGGTCTCGATCATAAAACGTTTCACCATATACTGCTTGCTTTCACCATCAACATAAATGGCAGAAACAGCTTTTTTGGGATAGAATTTTTCAACCAACAGGGTCTTCTCAGGCTCGAAACGATTGGTGAGCTCATAGTTCATGATCTTGTAGGAACCGTTTCGGGTAAAGCATATTATTTTATCGTCGCCATCAAATTTGCCCAGGTATTTTCCGCGGCTATCCTTATTCAAGCGGCCTGCGTCTGCATCATACCATAAATTTAATTTGCTTAAAGTTGATGTACCTGCGCGGAGAAAATCAACCCTTCGTATTGGGTATTTGGTAAGGGTATTGCCCCTGGCGCCACGGCCCTTTACTTCCAAATCAGAAAAATCATATTCAAATATCTTCTTTCGTGCGGTACTGGATTGAGATAGCTTCACTTCAACACACTCTGCCTCACCATTGGGATTACCACTAACATAGTGAATCCTTGAATTAGGATGGCCTTGTGTGAGGTCATATTCCTTATCGCGCGTTATACCGGGCATGGTAAACCGCTTGACAAACCCTTTCCCACTTTTGCCATCTGCATAGATCACATTGTAGACCATGCGATCGTCGCCCTTTTTCCAGATACCGACGAACATGATGTCTTTACCCATAAACACTTTATCCGAAATTCTGGATACGCGTGCTTTGCCATCTTTCCGAATAGCGATAACATCATCCAATTCCGAGCAATCGCAGATATACTCGTCACGCTTCAACCCGAAACCTATAAAACCATCGGTACGGTTAACATATAGTTTTTGATTGTTCGCGATTACTTCAACCGCGGTAACTGATTGGAAGGTTTTTATTTCGGTTTTGCGTTCCCGGCCCTTTCCATACTTGTCCAGCAACTTCTGATAGTATGCAATGGCATAGTCGGTCAGGTGCTTCAGGTGATGTTCTGTTTCTTTGAGCTCCTTTTGCAAATCACGCATCAGCTCATCGGCTTTAAAGGAATCAAATTTTGAAATCCTTTTGATCTTTATCTCCGTTAAGTGAACGATATCGTCCCGGGTTATTTCTCTGTAGAATTTTTTCTTGTGTGGCTTCAGACCTTTGTCGATGGTCGCAATAACTTCTTCCCAGCTTTCACATTCCTCAATGTTACGGTAAATACGATTTTCAATAAAAATCTTTTCGAGCGATGAGAAAAGGATTTTTTCCATCAGCTCCGCTTTCCTGATCTGGAGTTCCTGTTTGAGCAGATTAACAGTCTGTGTCGTATTGTACTTCAGGATTTCACCCACGGCAAGAAACCGCGGCTTATCCTCCACAATTACGCAAGCATTGGGTGAGATGCTAACCTCGCAATCCGTGAAAGCGTACAAGGCATCCAGCGCTACCTCCGGAGATTGCCCAGGCTGTATATGCACCTGTATCTCTACATCTTTGGCTGTATTATCAATAACCTGCTTGACTTTGATCTTACCTTTCTCACTTGCCTTCACAATGGATTCTATCAAAGAAGTAGTTGTGGTGGAGAAAGGTATCTCCTTGATAATCAGTGTTTTTTTATCGACAATATCAATTCTTGCCCGTACCTTGATCTTGCCTCCTCTTAGCCCCTGATTGTACTCAGAAAAGTCTGCGATACCACCGGTAAAGAAATCAGGATATATCTTTGGATTCTTCCCCTTGAGTACGTCGATTGACGCTTTAATCAGCTCACAAAAGTTGTGGGGCAGAATTTTTGTCGAAAGTCCTACGGCAATCCCTTCAACCCCCTGGGCAAGCAGCAGCGGGAATTTGACGGGTAAAGTAACCGGCTCCTTTTTACGTCCATCATATGACAGCTGCCATTCCGTGGTCTGAGAATTGTATGCCACATCCAGCGCAAATTTTGACAGCCGTGCTTCAATATATCGGGGGGCGGCGGCGCTGTCGCCCGTGCGTACATCACCCCAATTACCTTGCGTTTCAATCAAGATATCTTTCTGGCCAATATTTACGATCGCATCTCCTATGGATGCATCACCATGAGGGTGGAACTGCATCGTATTCCCGATCACGTTGGCCACCTTGTTGAATCGCCCATCATCCATCTCTTTGAGTGAATGCATAATCCTGCGTTGCACGGGTTTGAATCCGTCTTCAATCCGGGGTACGGCACGCTCAAGAATTACGTATGATGCGTAATCAAGAAACCAGTTTTGATACATGCCGTCAATAGCAACAGAATGTATGACATCTTCGCCTCCGTCATCTTTCTGCCGCTTGTTGACTTTGGGAACAAGTGCCTTTGGCTTTTTCTTTTTACTCATGATTGATTAAAAACAATAACTTAAAAAATCCATGCCCGCTGCAACATCCTGCGCTGACGAGAAAGTCATTCCGCCAAAGCCTCAACTTCCTCCGCTTCCTTTGCATCTACCTTATCCAACTCAATACGCAAATTGTCAATAATAAAATCCTGGCGATCGGGTGTATTCTTGCCCATGTAGAATTCCAGTAATTTTGCCAAATGGCCCTCGCCCAAAAGCACCGGCTGCAGACGAATGTTTTCACCTATAAAACCACCAAACTCTTCCGGCGAGATTTCACCCAACCCCTTGAACCGCGTGATCTCCGGTTTGCTGCCAAGCTTTGCAATCGCTTTTTCCTTTTCCTCATCACTGTAGCAATAAATAGTTTCCTTTTTGTTGCGCACACGGAACAGCGGTGTATCCAAAATAAAAACGTGGCCGGCTTTAACAAGCTCCGGAAAGAATTGCAGGAAAAATGTCATCAGCAAAAGCCGTATGTGCATCCCATCCACGTCAGCGTCGGTGGCGATGATTACCTTGTTGTAACGCAGTCCTTCAATACCATCCTCAATATTCAGCGCATGTTGGAGGAGGTTAAACTCTTCATTCTCATACACCACCTTCTTGGTAAGTGAAAAACAATTCAGTGGTTTTCCGCGCAAGCTGAATACAGCCTGTGTTTCTACATCGCGTGATTTGGTGATCGATCCGCTGGCAGAGTCCCCCTCGGTGATGAAAATTACCGAATCCACTCCCTTTGCGTTCTTCTCATCAAAGTGGTAGCGGCAGTCCCGAAGCTTCTTATTGTGAAGATTGGCTTTCTTTGCGCGGTCGTTGGCCAGCTTTTTTATGCCTGCAATTTCCTTGCGCTCTCTTTCAGATTGCAGGATGCGCTTCAACATAATATCCGCTGCTGTCGGATTCTTGTGCAGGTATATTTCAAGTTCCTTGCTGACAAAGTCAACTACAAAACTCCTGACAGACACGCCATCCGGCGACATATTGGTAGATCCCAGCTTAGTCTTCGTTTGTGACTCAAAGACCGGCTCCTGAACGCGCACGGCAATTGCCGCCACGATACTGGCCCGTATGTCGGCTGCGTCATAATCCTTTTTGTAAAAATCGCGGACACCCTTTACGATTCCTTCCCGGAATGCCGCCAAATGGGTTCCACCCTGTGTTGTATGTTGTCCATTGACAAAAGCGTAGTATTCCTCGCCGTACTGATTGCCGTGCGTGAGCGCAACTTCGATATCATCGCCTTTGAAGTGAATAATCGGATAACGCAATTCCTCTTCATTGGTCTTCTGTTTCAGTAAATCGAGCAGGCCATCTTTTGAATAGAACTTCTTCCCATTGTAGTTGATGCTGAGTCCTGCATTTAAGAAGGCGTAATTCCACATCAAATCATCCAGGTATTCCGGAATAAAATGGTAATGCTTGAACATGGTATTATCCGGTTCAAACTCCACCAGCGTTCCATTTCGCTCCCCGCTTTTAGACAACTTGGGGTCGTTAAAGAGAATCCCCCGCTTAAATTCCGCAAGTTTGGCCTGCCCCTCTCTAAAGGCCTGAACTTTGAAATAGTTGGACAACGCGTTCACGGCTTTTGTTCCTACACCGTTTAACCCTACAGACTTTTGGAACGCCCCGGAGTCATACTTCGCCCCGGTATTTATTTTAGAAACAACGTCGACAACTTTTCCCAACGGAATACCTCTCCCATAATCACGGACAACAACACGCTGATCCGTAATCTTTACGTCAATTGTCTTTCCATAGCCCATCATGTGCTCGTCTATACAGTTGTCCATAACTTCTTTGACAAGCACGTAGATACCATCATCTTTAGACGACCCATCACCCAACTTACCAATGTACATCCCGGGTCTAAGGCGAATATGTTCACGCCAATCGAGTGACTTAATGCTCGATTCGTCGTACTCAAAAATAGCCGAAGGTTTTTCTGCTTTCCCCATAAGTGTTTCAGAAATAATTAAAGAATGAAATAGCCTAAAAAATAAATTCTAACAGTTTTCAAGCGCGGTAGTCAAGTCCTGGAGGATTTCAATAAACCCTCCAGGACTCATAAAAAATACTTGCCTCTAAAGAAAACGAATTTTAAAATCACTTTCAGCTATTTGCTGAAATGACCTATTACAAATTTTTCTGAAGTAAATAGGTCTAAAATATTGACTATCAAGTCATAGAACTTTATGTACTAAACCAGTTGTTTATATATAAAGTTCTTGTAAACGCTGTAAAATGGCCATCCCAGTGCCCACAGCACGAACAACGCTATACTTCCATATATGATGAAGTCGATGCGGCCGTAATCGAACTTTTCACCGCTGTTGAATAATGAAACAAAGTGGAGCGATATAATAAAAAAGATGTTAAGTGTCACAACCAAACCGTGAAACCACGTCCGAAAGTCAACTTCCTTCCTGAATACGTAAGAAACCATATACACCAACACATTGACAAAGGCGATCACGGCCGTGATCATATAGAAAAATCCCTCCCGGCTAACCGATACCAGAGATGCCCCCCGATCATTGATTATCACCGTTTCAGGAAGGCTGGCATAGACATAAAGCAAATTGGCCAGCGTCACCAGTATTGAAAGAAACCAAATAGCCTTGAAAATCTTTAACAGCATGTTTGTAAATTTGTCTGCAAATTAAAGGATAAATAAGCTTGAACGTCAATCCCATCGTATTATCAATTCCTATTTTTTTTATCCTCATTGGAATAGAACTTCTTGTTGAACGGCTCACGCACAAGGAACTTTACCGGCTTCCAGACGCTATCGCCAATCTGAGCTGCGGAATAACCTCACAATTGTCCGGATTGTTTATGAGGATTTT
>JAOUDZ010000099.1 GCA_029858965.1 Cyclobacteriaceae bacterium | reverse complement strand
ATTGTAGCTAAAATATAAGAAAGGCAAATATAATTTTACAGCTCCAAATACAACTTAAATTCTGTACCTTTATAGACACTTTTCCAACGATTTGACGTTTTACAGTTGACGGGATGGTTAAAAACCGAATAGATATGAAAAACAAGGTCTTAATGCTTAATCTGGCTGCATTGCTATTTGCATCTGCAACCTTGGCGCAAAACGTAGAGAATGATGATATGTATTTCAATGCATCAGATCGGGCAAAGCTCAAAGCGCAAAAAGTCAGTGAGCAACCAACGTATTCTGCCAGTGTAAAATCGAAGAAAAGTGAGGTCTTTGAGGATGTGGTGTATACAAATCCTACTGATACTTATTCGGCCCGGAATGTCAACCCTGAATTTGCTGCACGCGCTAATTCTCAGACCGCGCAAGCCGATGATCAGGATTATTTTGTTAACAACTATCAATACAAGGCTTCCTCAAACCTGAATAACTGGAACAACGCTTTCAACAGTATGTACAATAACCCCATGTACAACTCAAATTATTATGGATCTTCAATAAATTCATGGAACAGCCCCTATTACGGTAGTGCCTATGATAGTTGGGGAAATCCCTGGTGTAACCCCTATTACAGATCTGGCTGGTCAAGTTCATTCAGCTATTACATGGGGAGCAACTGGAACTATGGATGGGGAGGAATGGGTATGGGCATAGGTTATGGCTATGGAAATTATGGTTATGGCTATCCGTACATGAATTCATGGGGATCTTCATATGGCTATGGCGGTGGCTTCTACTACCCGAGTACCATAGTAATTGTAAATAGCAATAATTATGGAGAACCAGGCCACGGTGTTGCTTATGGAAAGCGCGCTACCAGAGGGAGCATGGCAACTTCGACCCAAGAAGTTAGTAACAATCGCTCCAGACCAAGTTATGTAGCTACTCCTACGGATGGCAGGATTGCAGATGGTGGTCGTGTCTCGTCCACTAGCAGGCCCCAAGGTCAGGTGGATTATTACAATCGCAGCTGGAGGAATTCACAACAAAGCGGTACATATCCGTCGAGAAGTTCTTCCAATAACAGTAGTTGGAATAACACCAACAGCGGCAACACCTACAACCGCTCGAGTTCTTTTGGCGAATCGAACTCGTCTTACAGTAGACCCAGTGGCGGCAGCTCAATTAGTTCTGGAGGAGGAACACGAATGAGTGCACCGGCAAGTTCAGGTTCTGGCGGCAGATCAAGAGGTAGGGATTAATTAAACTATTTATTCTGACGAATGATTTTTGAGCGTAAATTCTTTGCCCTCCTGGGAATGCTATGGTTTATTGCTTCGGCATCCATAGCTCAAAGTTATGTTGAGTCTGCCCTGCTTTTCGGCAGAAACGTACCGGGGGGTAGCGCCCGTATTCAGGGCATGGCAGGAAGTCAGATCGCTTTAGGTGGTGACTACAGTTCTTTGCAATCGAATCCTGCGGGGCTGGGTATGTACAACAGATCTGAAGTTACCCTGACGCCTGGATTCTCTTCCTACAATACAGAAGCGCAGTACCTAGGCAATACCGATAATGCCTCAAAGTCTTCAGTGAATATTCCGGGTTTGAGTTTTGTGTTTCACATGCCGCTGGACAAAAATGGATTTGTAGGAGGTTCTTTTGGAATCAGCATGAGCCGAACAAACGATTTTAACAGATCCATGACCTACCATGGCACAAACGACGAAACCTCGATAATCGATTATTTCATTGATGATGCCTATGGCGCGACCACCATTCAATTCGAAGGCTCAAAATATAATACACCGACAGGGTTAGGGTATTACAATTATCTTATTGGCCCTGCGGACTTGCTTGATCCCACATTCCCAGACGATGAGTACTTCTCTGACGTAACAACTATACCTGATCAACGGGAGGACATACAAACAGAAGGAATTACGAATCAATGGAATTTCTCCTATGGTGCAAATTTTAAAGATATAGTTTTCCTGGGTGCAGGGATCGGCGTTTCTTCGCTCCATTACAAATCACATAAGGTTTACACGGAAACATTTGATGATCCTTATCTCAACGACCTTCGTCTTGACGAGCTGCTTGATTCAAAGGGAACCGGCGTAAACGTAACGTTAGGACTAATAGTGAGGCCTGTAAATTTTGTTCAAGTAGGCGCATCTTTTACAAGCCCCACCTATTACAATTTTGTCGAAACCTATAGTGCGGATATGAATACCAGCTGGAAGAGCTTCGACTACTATGGCGATGGGTCCAAAATCCTGAATAATGAGTCGGCCTCGACTGATCTCGTTACTTCTGATTATGGATTAACCACACCGATGAAATTTAGTACGGGTATCGCATTTATTTCCAAGTACGGCCTCATCACGGGAGATGTTGAATTTACAAACCCGGCGAAAGCGAAATACTCCTCCAACACTGCTGGTGTCTCCTTTACACAGGAGAATGATGATATTCGGGCGGTTTACAAATCAGTAGTGAATTATCGAATCGGGGGAGAATTTCGATATCAGGTCTTCCGCGTAAGAGCGGGATATGGCATTCAGGCCAGTACCTATGAGGCAAGTTTCGACCTTGACAACAGCATCAAGACAATCAGTGGCGGATTGGGTGTAAGGCTGAAAAGATTCTTTGTCGATTTTGCGCTGGTGCAAAGGAGTGGCAAGAATCTCTATCAGCCGTATGCTTTCTATAACTATGATCTTCCCAACCCCACTGTATCGTTAAAAAATAAAACGACAAGCGGCATGCTAACCTTAGGGTTTACTTTCTAAGGCGGATTGCTTCTATCAACTTTGTCAGGTTAGCATTTTCCACGGTGATGTTTGCCTGTTGATAACACTTGAGCCGCTGATCTTGCAGCATATTCAACCTGGCTTCTTTTTCTTTATCATCCTGAACATGCAGCAATGGTCTTACTATTCCTTTTTCAAGTCTGGAAATCAGTTTGCTCACAGGCACATGCAAAAAGATGCTTATACCTGTCTGGTTAATCAAGTCAATTCCGCCGTAGTAACATGGCGCACCTCCGCCGGTTGCCATGACAAAACTCTTTTCCGATCCTGCCCATTCCCGCAGCACCTTAGCTTCAACCTCACGAAAATAATCCTCTCCATTTTCGGAAAACAGTGCTGGCACGGATTTACCCTCCCTGTTTTCAATCTGCTCATCCAGGTCAACAAACTCCACCAATAGTTTTTGGGCCAGTTGTTTTCCCAGTGTGCTTTTACCAGATCCCGGCATCCCGATAAGATAAATCTTCATCCTCGATATCAATTGATCAACGTCAACACATCATTGGCCGCCGGGGTATCATTATGATGCCACATTCCGCGCACCGTACCATTTACCCACAGCGTGATACCGGGATTAGCGCGAACAATTGTCTTCAATACGGTGGCATCGGAAAAATAATATGGAACAGCTAACTGATTGGCATGGCGGAACGCTTCAAATTGTTCAGCACCGGAAGATGTGAGCACCATCATCTCCACCCTCCCATCCATATCCTTAATGAGCTGACGAATTTTGTCCATGTTTGTTGTTGATGCCTTTGTCACATCATAAATAATAAAAAATAGCTTTGGCCCCTCAAAAGTGTACTGCGTCAAATCTTCGCCGTCAACTCCGTAGACGGCATAGTCTGTTATCTTGGCTTTGGTTTTGTTTTCATTCAACTGTTCAACGCCTACATATTTATAAACTAAGGTATCCATCAGATACTTGTCCGATTTAACTATTCCACCACCCTTTTTCTGAAAGGCGTACTCAAAGATCGGTTGCTCTTGCGGTTGCATTTCCTGCGGAATGTTGTTGCCTATTCTATAAGCTCTGAAATCAATGAAAGGTAAGTGACGTATAGCGTAGATCCCCAGTAAGAGACTGATTGTGGCAACGCCGCTGACCGCGAAATGTCCTGATTTGGCAGGCAGAACAGGCTGATAGTTTCCTCTGTACCAGAACAAATGCACCACAAATACCATCAGTATTATATCCTTGTAAAAAGATTCCCAGGGAGTAAGTTTGATGGCATCTCCGAAACATCCGCAATCCGTTACTTTGTCAAAATAGGCAGAGTAAAAGGTAAGGAATGTAAAAAAGATCATCAGGACCAACATTACGCTGGTCGTTATGCGCATGTTGTATCGAACTAAAACCGCAACACCCAATACAACCTCTAATACGATCAAAACCATTCCAATCTCCAGGGCATAGTCCTTGAAAAACAAAAAGAAGGAGCCGAAATCTTCCGCGAATACTTCGAAATATTCTTCAAGCTTTATTTCCGTCCCGATAGGGTCGTTCAATTTGATGAGGCCTGAGAAAATAAAAAGACCACCCACAAAAAATCTTGAAAACTGATCAATTATGTTCCGGATCATAACTTTTTCTCTTTTGATAAAATCATTGCAAACACAGCATAGTTGATCATGTCCTGGTAGTTGGCTGTTACGCCTTCGCTTACCAATGTCTTACCCTGATTGTCTTCAATTTGCTTTACACGAAGTAGTTTCATCAGAATGATATCCGTAATGGAAGTGACACGCATGTCCCGCCAGGCTTCACCATAGTCATGATTCTTGTTTTGAAGCAAATTGAATGTTTCATCAACCACCTTGTCATACATTGGTTCAAGCGCTTCAAATGTCATTTCCAGGGGTGCGGTGTCATCCAGTTTAGCTTGTAGCAAGGCGATAATGCAATAATTTACGATACCGATAAATTCATCCATTATGGAATCGTCCACTTTTTGCAAACCTTTTTCCTGAATGCTTCGGATACGCTGCGCTTTAATAAAAATTTGGTCTGTTATAGACGGCAAACGCAGTATCCTCCATGCTGTGCCATAATCGCGTGTCTTCTTTTCGAAGAGCTTTTTGCAGTCGGCAATCACTACTTTATATGCTGTAGCTGTTTTTTCAATCAATGTGATATACTTTAGCTGGCAAACTTCTTAATTTGGATGATAATTCCATCATAACCCTGCATGAAATCTGCGCCCGAAAGTAAATTATTTTCAACAAACAAAACACTAAAGATTCGTGGCCGGTTGCTGGACCTGAGTACACCTGCAGTAATGGGAGTGCTTAATGTTACACCCGACAGCTTTTATGACGGAGGCCGGTATGATAATGACGATGCGCTTTTAATGCAAGTTGAGAAGATGTTGGAAGAGGGCGCCACTTTTATCGATGTTGGCGCCTATTCATCACGGCCGGGCGCTAAAGATATTCCACCACAGGAAGAATTAAAGCGCGCTGTTCGTGCCATTAATCTGGCCCTTAAAAGATTTCCGGAAGCTATCATCTCCATTGATACGTTCAGAAGCGACGTCGCGCGTGCAGCCATTCAAGAGGGGGCCAGCTTAATAAACGATATTTCTGCCGGCGAACTGGATGCCAGGATGTTCCGGACCGTTGCTGACCTTGATGTTCCCTATGTTGCCATGCATATGCGGGGAAACCCGGGGACAATGAATACACTTACATCCTATCAAAATCTGCTTAAAGAAATTACAGATTACTTCCATCAAAAAATACATACACTCCACCTGGAGGGAATAAAAGATATCATCATCGATCCGGGATTTGGATTTGCCAAAACCATTCAGCAAAACTTCGCGCTCTTAAACGACCTGGATTATCTCAAAATTCTTGGCAAACCAATCATGGTTGGATTATCACGCAAGGCCACCATCTGGAAGACTCTGGGTGTAAGTCCTGAAACAGCATTAAATGGTACAACGGTCCTGAACACGATAGCTTTATTAAAAGGCATAAGCATCGTTCGGGTACACGATGTGAAAGAAGCTGTGGAAACAATCAAACTGATCCTGGCAATGAAGGTCAAGCATGGTCAATAAAAGTATTAATATCGATTCCCACTTCATAAATCGTAGCGCATGGATTACCTTTGCAGTGGATGATTTTTCTTTTCAATATAGGTTTTCTGGAAGTAGGCTGGGTTGATTTAGTAGACATCACATTGGTGAGCGTCCTGCTGTACCAGGTGTATAAACTGATCAGGGGAAGTATTGCAGTCAACATCTTTCTGGGAATCCTTGCACTCTACCTTGTCTACTTGATTGTTCGTGCTGCCCAAATGGAATTGTTAACCACAATACTGGGTCAATTCATGGGCGTTGGTGTTCTGGCCATGATCATTTTATTCCAACCGGAAATCAGAAAGTTTCTGCTTGTCATTGGGCGTGGTACTGAATTCAGGGAGAATATTTTCAAGACTATTGCGAACTGGCGGCAGGAAGTTCCCAATGACTTTGATGTCGGAGAAGTAATGGAGGCGGCAAAATCGTTAAAAACTACAAAGACAGGAGCGCTGATTGTCTTCTCGCGCGATACGGAACTAAAGTTTTACGCGCAAACCGGAGATGCCATAGACGCAGAAGTAAACAAAAGACTGCTCCTCTCTATATTTAATAAAAACAGTCCGCTTCATGACGGCGCGGTAATTATTCATAAGGGCCGCATCAAGGCCGCACGGTGTGTGTTACCGGTAAGTGAGAATGACCATATACCGGCGAATTACGGATTGCGGCACAGGGCTGCTGTTGGCATGTCAGAAAACACGGATACGCTGATTCTGGCGATTTCTGAAGAAACCGGACGCACATTGCTTGCCCGCAATGGGCAATACATACGCTCCATAAAACTAAAACAGGTGGAGCAAAAAATTCTGGAGTATCTGCGTGACGAGGAGCCGGCCCGCTGGGAAGACGGTAGCGTAGATGGAACAGAAGTCACGCAATCAGTTCCTGCAAAAGGTTAAATCTTTATTTTAACTTCATGCCAAAATACTATGGCATGAGATTAGCATTCACGCTCCTTTTCTTTCCCCTGCTCTCTTTTTCTCAGGCACTTGAAACTATTCTTCAAAAAGGACACGAGTTGGCAGTAGTTTGCGTTGCGGTAAGTACGGATAGTAATTACGTAGCCACCGGAAGCAGAGACAAATCCGCTAAACTTTGGGAAATGCGTACGGGCCGTGAAGTCCGCAGCTTCATGGGCCATGAAGCAACGGTTACCAGTATAGAATTCACGCAAGATGGAAAATACCTCGTCAGCGGAAGCAATGATAAAACTATTCGCATTTGGGATGTACTAAGTGGCAAAGAAGTCTATAACATTACCACACCCGACATCGTAACGGACATCGCAATTGACCCGAAGGGTAATTTTTTTGTTGTCGCGGGGTATGGGAATTCCGGATATGGTGACTCTGCTACGGTCTATGATTTCAAAGCAAAAAAAGCAATAATAAAAATACGCACTTCCGCCGACAAAGGCCTAGGCAGCGGTGTAGATGTGGCGGTCAGCCCGGACGGAAAATGGATCGCCTTTGGAGAAGACAATCGCATCGTTAATTTGTACAGAACCAGCGATTGGCAAAAAATGAAAACATTTACTTTTGAAGTGGGCTTTTGTGGTGGCTGCGGTGCGCGCGTAGTATTCAGTCCTGATAGTAAGAGCCTGTACCTGGTCTCCCACAATGGGCCGCTGAGAAAATATGACCTTGCGTCATTTGACCTCATCAGAACATATGAAAAAAATGCAGATGACTTAACAGGCCTTGCGATAAGCAATGATGGAAAAAAAATTGCCAGATCAACTGAAAAAGAAGTTACCGTATGGAAGGAATCTGGTGACTCGCTGATGACCATTCAAGCCGATATTCAAGGCGAATTCCATGAAATAGCATTCACCCTGGATAGTAAAACGCTGATCCTTACTTCGGATAATAATACCGCGATACTTTGGAATATCGCGAAAAACAAATACGAAAGTTCACTGACGGGATTTCTGAACCAACGCGACAGGGGGGGATTAGATTACGATCCGAATTTTTATTGGCAGTCCGCTATTGCCAAATATGTTCGCTTCAAGAATGACCTTTTAATAACAAAAGATGGAAAGACCCTGATTAAAGGAAAGTTCGGCTCCAAGGTAAAGCGTTGGGATATTGCCACGGGCAAATCCGTGATGGATTATGTTGGCCATAAAAAAGCGGTATTGTGCTACGCCCTGTCAAACGATGGCATGCGGCTCCTGACCGGCGGCGGAGATGGAAAAATTATGCTCTGGAACCTGGAAACAGGAGACTCCCTGCGCGAGATTCAGACATATCGTGAGCCTATCTTTGATATTCATTTCAGCAGCGATGAAAAGCGTGTAGCCTCCTCCAGTTGGGATGGCACCATGAAAATCCACGATCTGGAGACGGGAAAACTACTGACGTATTTTGAATTTGAAAATGGTTCAGCCTACAACATCATCTTTCATCCAAATGACCTTTATCTCTTTACAGCGCGTTTGGATAATTCCCTGCAATTGTGGGAGATCGATACTAAAAAGGAGGTGCGGAATTTTATCGGCCATACGGATATTGTTTCTTCCATCCAACTGAGCGCAGATCAGACTACCCTGCTCAGTGCGGGTTGGGATGGATCAATCCGATTGTGGGATGTTGGCACTGGATTGATGACCAAAAAATTTAATGGCCACCACGGAGCTGTCCACACGGCTATCTTTAGCCCGGATGGCAAATTGGTTTATTCCGCAGGAGCCGATCGCACGATCCGTGCCTGGGAAATCAACAGCACAACAGTTGTCAGAACTTTTGAAGGCCACAATGCCGAAGTCTCTTCCTTGCTGTTTAGCCCTGACAACAGCATGCTCATTAGCCACAGCGTGGATGGTGTCACCAAGTTCTGGGATATTAGCACCGGAAATGAATTCTTCGAACACATTCACATTGGCGAAAAGGACTGGATGGTCAAAAACCCGGAAGGATACTTCAACGGTACGGATGAAGCCCGAAAACACATTCACTTCGTGAGTGGCCTAAAGACTTATTCCGTTGATCAATTCTTCAATGAATTTTACAGGCCTGATTTGCTTCCAAAAATCTTCAAAAATCGTGGCGGAATCAATGAATCGAAAGGCATTCAGGGTAAGCTGAAAAATTCGCCGCCACCATCCATTAAGATTGCTGTCATTCCTACGTCTCCTGGTAAGGCAGAAGTCTATGTCCGCTTGATTGATAACGGAAACGGCGCTGAGAACTTAAAACTATTTCACAATGGAAAAAGCATTCCTTTACACCATGAGTCGTTACAATTTCCCGCATCGAGAGGTCAGGCAACCACCTACAAACACGAACTGGATCTGATTGGCGGCACAAATACTTTTTCGGCTACGGCAAGTAACAATGACAACATTGAGTCCGATCCTCAAAGCGTGGAACTATTTTCAGAACACGTCACAAAAAGCAGCACGTGTTATGTCCTTTCAGTGGGAATCAATCAATATAAAAATAACAAGCTCAACCTGAATTATGCGAGACCGGATGCCGAGTCCTTTACCAAACTGATGAATGGCAAAAGCGCATTGCTCTACAAGGATATCAAACTTAGTACCCTGTATGATCAGGATGCAACACGGCAGAAAATACTGGATAAACTGGATGAATTGGCAACCAAGATAAATCAGGAAGATGTCTTCATTTTTTATTACGCCGGCCATGGAAGTATGGTGGATAACCGTTTTTATTTTATCCCCACAGAAAGCCTGCGATTGTACGATGCAGGTTCGCTTAACAAAGAAGCCATTGATGCCGGACTGCTTCAGGATAAATTCAAGAAAATCAAAGCGCTCAAGCAACTCATCATCATGGACGCATGCCAATCGGGCGGTTCAGTAGAATTATTGGCAACACGCGGTGCCAATGAAGAAAAGGCAATTGCACAACTATCGCGCAGTGCGGGCATCCATGTCCTTGCTTCCGCTGGCAGTGAACAATTTGCCACCGAATTCGCTGAGCTTGGTCATGGCCTGTTCACCTTCGTATTGATGAAGGCATTGCAGGGAGAAGCCGATGGCTCGCCAAAAGATGGAAAGGTTACCATTTACGAACTGAAATCATACATTGACGATCAAGTCCCGGAGATGACGCGTAAGCTCAAAGGAAATCCTCAGTATCCTTACACTTTTTCACGTGGTCAGGATTTTCCTATAGTAATTCAAGAATAAATACAATATTCAAGAATTATAGAAGTTTAGTAGAAGGAACCCTGGTATGGGATTTTATCGTACTTTAGTCATACTTTTTGTTATGCTGTATCGAAATGGTAGAAGCTAACCCCGTAAAATATTACTTTGCCAAGTATTTTTTTCTTGGTTTCAGTGTCCTACAATGGCTCGTAGCCGGAATAGTCCTGTTCCGCTATCCATTCAGCGCCAAGACCTTTTTTGCTGCGCTCATATTTGTAACTGCCGGATCCATCCTTTTCCTTTTCTTCTTGATCGTCATGGACAAAATGAGACGCGTTGCCGTGGGGAAAAACAAAATCGTCGTTATTGAAGGTGATCGAAATGTGCGCTTCGGATGGCCTGAAGTAAAATCATTGAAAATTGTCCCCATCTTTAACCTATACAAACTTAAGCTTAAAGGAAAGAAGGGGTTTATCTACTTTTTTCCATCTGAAAACATTGATCCCGCCTTCGGCCTTCTTTCAAAAGACACTTCTAAAATGGGGGATATTGTTCAAAAACGAAAGAAACAGCTTGGGCTGGAATAGGACTAATCAAAGGTACCTGGGAGCACCCGGCATACACTATCATTTCAGCACGCCTAACATCTTTCCTGTCTCCGTAAAAGCTTTTATTGCTTTGTCCAGATGCTGTTGCTCATGCGCAGCGGAAAGCTGCACACGTATTCTCGCCTGGCCTTTGGGTACTACAGGAAAGAAAAAACCAATAACGTAAATACCCTTTTCAAGCAAATGATCAGCAAATTTTTGAGCCAGCATTGCATCGTATAGCATGATGGGAACAATTGGGTGGACACCCGGCTTTAAATCAAAACCGGCATTTGTCATTGCCTCACGAAAATACTTAGTGTTGCTTTCCAGTTTATCGCGAAGCGCAGTGGTTTCTGATAACATGTCCAGGACCTCAATGGATGCCCCCGTAATGGAAGGCGCCAACGTATTTGAAAAAAGGTAAGGTCGGGAGCGCTGCCGCAATAGTTCGATGATCTCCTTTCTCCCCGATGTAAACCCACCGGACGCCCCGCCCAGGGCTTTGCCTAACGTACCCGTGATGATATCAACTTTATCCATCACACCCCGATATTCCGGGACACCGCGTCCAGTCTTACCAATGAAACCGGTGGCATGACATTCATCGGTCATCACCAGTGCTTCATACTGATCGGCCAGTGTACAAATCTTATCGAGTTGTGCGATGGTGCCATCCATAGAAAACGCTCCATCCGTAACAACAATGATTTGATTCGCGCCTGTTTTCCTTGCCTCTTCAAGTTGGCTATGGAGATCAGCCATATCGTTATGCTTGAAACGATACCGCCTGGCTTTGCACAAGCGCACGCCATCAATAATAGAGGCGTGGTTAAGTTCATCAGAGATAATGACATCATCAGCACCAAACAAAGGCTCAAACACACCACCGTTTGCATCAAAAGCTGCGGCATACAGGATCGTATCTTCCATGCCCAGAAAGTCTGCTATCTTTTTCTCAAGTGCTTTGTGAATATCCTGGGTACCACAAATAAACCGTACCGATGACATCCCATAACCATGTGTGTCTACAGCACGTTTGGCCGCCTCGACAACACGTGGGTGCGACGAAAGGCCGAGATAGTTATTGGCACAAAAGTTAACCACTTCCTTCCCATCGCTCGTCCGAATTACGGCGCCTTGCGGTGTAGTTATAATCCGTTCGCTTTTGTATAACCCGGCTTTACGAATACTGTCAATTTCTTTTTGCAATACTGGCTGGAGCTTTGAATACATTATTCAATCTGTTTTTGGTTTGGGTTTGAATACCGGTTTTGGCATTACAGGCTTTGGTTTTGGTACCACCGGATTAGGTGAAGTTACCGCAGGAGACATTCCCGGGATCGGTGATTGCGATTTCATAGCTATCTTTTCCGGTTCTTGTTTCAGCAGATACTTTCTTCGAATCGGATTTATCAAGTAGAGTTTTTGTGCGGTAAAACTCTTCGGGTGAATCTGATCAAATTCACGCTTCCAGGCACTCCACACATCAGGCTCCGCTTTTAAGAATGCCGCCGAGTCAATCTTCTTTGAAAGTAAATAGGCTTCGAAATCCACAGCTGCTAAGTTAATTAAAATGCAAGGCCTAATGCAGGGTAGGTGATTGGTAAATTTTGGTAATTTGGATACGGATTGGGTGTGGGGGTATAAAGGCATAGGGTGTAGGGTATGAGGTATAGGGTATAGGGATATAGGGGTATAATTGATGGCAAAAGAAAAAATTCTTGTTATCGGGGCTGGGGGGCAATTGGGCTCAGAGCTTACGCTTGGACTTCGGAAGCTGCATGGCAAGGAGAATGTAATGGCAACCGACATAAAAGGGCCGGAAGGAGTTCTGGCGGATGGCAACTTTGAAATTCTGGATGTATTGATGCCGGAAAAGCTTATGGAATTCCTCCAAAAAAATAAATTCACCCAAATCTATCATTTGGCCGCCGTCCTCTCTGCTACGGGTGAGAAAAATCCCTGGCTTGCCTGGAAACTTAATATGGATGGATTAATCTATGTTTTGGATGCTGCGGTTGAGCATGGTGTGGAAAAAGTATATTGGCCAAGCTCCATTGCTGCCTTTGGCCCAACGACCCAAAAAATAAAGACGCCCCAGGATACCATTATGGATCCAACCACGATCTACGGCATCAGCAAACTGGCAGGCGAACGCTGGTGTGAATGGTACTTCAGGAAAAAAGGGCTTGACGTCCGGAGCCTTCGTTACCCTGGACTAATAGGGTACAAAACGAAACCGGGCGGTGGGACTACGGACTATGCTGTAGATATTTATTTCAAAGCACTGACGGAAAAAAAATATGAATGCTTTTTGAAACACGACACATATCTGCCAATGATGTACATGGATGATGCCATTAAGGCGACGCTTGATTTGATGGAAGCCCCGGCAGATAAAATAAGTGTGCGATCAAGTTACAATGTAACGGGGATGAGTTTCTGTCCTTCGGAAATTGCGGCAGAAATTAAGAAGCAAATACCCGAATTCAAGATTACCTATAAACCTGATTTCCGGCAGGCTATTGCGGACTCCTGGCCAAAATCGATTAACGACTCCGTTGCGCGGATCGACTGGGGATGGGAACCTGCCTTTGACCTTGAGGAAATGACAACCGATATCTTAAACAACTTATCCCGCCTGCTTGCACTCAATGCGTGACCATCACCCGGGTGTTCGATTCAAAATCCCGCGACAAGTACTTCAAAATGTAGACCCCAGGGCTTAAATCATTGTCAAAGACAAGTTGATTTTTAAAATCTTTAACAGGTTGCCGCAAAAGCTCAATCCCTAAATTGTTGATCAGTGAAATCCGGGCTTCATCTGAAGGGTTGAAGTTAATATCAAATGAAATTGACTTGCCGTCGGAAGGATTGGGATAAACTGACAGCTGTTTTGTTCCGGATAGCTTCACCACGCGTACATCAAAGTATTCAATGTTACCATCCAGATCAAGCGCCATCAGCCTGTAATAGTTAAAGCCAAGCAAGGGCGCGGAATCCACAAAAGCATATGGTGTTTCCATATTAAAAATATCCTGACCGGCGCCATCGACTTCGCCAATAGATTCAAAATCAACACCCGTCTGAGAGCGCTCGATTATAAATTTCTGGAAATTTTCTTCCATCGTTGTTGCCCACTTCAGCAATACCGTTTCATCTTCCAAAGTGGCAGTAAAATAAAGCAACTTTACTGGTAAAGTTCCATCGTAGCCGGATTCGGAGTATCCCAATGGACCTTGAAACCCATTGGTGGGTTCACAATAGGGACGAGTGAAGGGAGGGGGCTCTAAAGGGCAAGCACCAGAATTGGTACCTGAGCAATCATTACACGCGGGAGGGGAAATTCCTCCTTTCATTAATTCCGTGCCGCAGACAGATAACCTGTCCGATGCGATTGAGACATCTACGGTTCCGCCTGTATAGATAATCATCGTATAACCACAGCCAGCGGCTGATCCCAGACTGAGCTTGGCCAGCAGATTCACCAGACCGCCATTATAGACCGATACACTGCTATTGATGGTAACATTAAAAGATACGTCTAGAGTACCATATACATCGATTCTGGTGCCCGTCCAGGTATCGCCATTTGAATCAAATTCCAATGTAACGCCCGTAGGGATAACAATTATGGATTTGCCGGTGGTAGTACCGCCCTCGTTACAAGCAGGGGGGCTGGCGTTGTTCCAAATGACCGGGCCCGGGCCTGTTATTGTGCAGGTCTGCGCATAAATATTTGTCAGGCCTGCTACCATCAGCAAACCCAGATAAATACACCCATATGACAGCGCCTTGATCATTCGTTGTTAAATATATCTGAAAAAATCTGATACCCCCCTATTTTCAGGGGTTCATTTCCCCGATGAACCAGTTTCACTTCTATACAGAAGTTGTTTCTAAGGTCACCATGTTTATGCAGAAGTTTCAGGGAAAGGCAGCCCAGGATGCTGTGGACTAGACATTTCCACCCAATGAACCTCAGTTGAAATAACTTGAGGTAGTACTGACGCTTGAGTGATGAACCCATTGGCAAAATAGCGATGTGGTTTGGCTATAAAGAATCGCTGCTTAAGACTTTAATGTTAACACGGACTAATCGATATGTGCGGGTTGCGCCACAAATTGACACACACTATTCACCTGGGAAGGTTAAGTCAATCACTTCCTTGTTGAAACAATTTCATTTCGCATGCATTAGTTGGCGATTTTGTCGCGTTATAATCCAGGATATAGTTTTTGTCATTTTAATGGGTATTGATTTGAGTCAGCCATGGAAGAACCATAGTACCTATTGCCAAAGAGGTGTCAATAGCAGATCTTGTGACTACGAGGAGAATAAATCAAACAAAATTATCGCACTATGAACTTCTCCACCTTTGTAAAATTCTTTGCGTTGATTCTGGCGTAATATAACCCACTATTCAAAGGGTTTGTAAACGAGATAATACCCTGGGTCTGGGATAAGGCAGAAAATCCAAGGTTAATCCCAAGACTGTTATAAACCTCGATGAAAGTATTCTCATCAGGAGAAAAATTCAAAAGATATCCAACTGTTCCGCCATCTGAAGGATTGGGATAAACCGAGAACATCTTATCGCCCGAAAAATCAACTGCGATAACGTTAAAGTACTCTGTATACCCATCAAAATCTACGGATTTTAAGCGATAATAATTCCAGCCGATCAAAGGCAGCTGATCTTTCAATTCGTAATCATGTCGCAAATTGGATGTACCATGACCGTTGACTTTTCCTATACTGATGAAATCTTTCCCATTGGGGGATCTCTCTACTTCAAAAAAATCAAAGTTCAATTCAGAAGAGGTGGCCCAATTCAACAAAATCGAGTTTTTTTCTGCCCTTCCGGAAAAACTCATTAAGGTCACAGGCAAAACTCCGTAATCGGTACAAAAGGTACCACCATTGTCAAAACAATTTGTAAATCCGCCGGTCACAGGGCACGGCGAACTGCAAGTTGATCCATTTTTAACATCCAAAGTGCCTCCTGAGATTGATCCAGAGCCTGAAAAAGCATTGTTATTCTTGCCATACAGTGTGCCGTCTACAATGATTGCATCTGTCGCTAACAGAACTACATACTTAACACCATTGTTCGTGGCACTCCCTAAATCCCCGGTTACGTGT
>JAOUDZ010000023.1 GCA_029858965.1 Cyclobacteriaceae bacterium | reverse complement strand
TTCTCTATTTCAGAAGATAGAAAAAGGGCTTATTTTTCAACTTTGCGCGAAGAAGGTAATGCGGAAATCTATACGCTCACCTTTATCGAACCTGGCCTTGACATCGCTTCGGTCATCATCCCGGCAGCTGCCAACCCTCCTAACACAACGCGCGGGTCCGCAGCAGCTGAGCATCAAAGCACAACGCCACCACCACCTGTACCTACCAATCCGAGGCCGGGTGAAGCCCCAAAAGTTCCTGCTGCTCCAAAAACTACTGCTCCGATAACGGCTACTCCGAAGACTACTGCTCCGATAACGGCTGCTCCGAAAACCACTGCTCCAAAAACCACTGCTCCGAAAACTGCTGCTCCAAAAACTACTACGCCGATAACGGCTGCTCGGGTCAATGATTTTTCCATAATATATATATTCTTTGCCATAGGTGAGGATAACCTGAACGAAGAAGCCGTTACGAAATTGGATAGACTCAACGTCGCACTTACGGAAAACCAGCAACTTAACATACTGATTGAAGGCCACACAGACAACACGGGAAGCCAGTTGCTCAACAAAGCATTATCTATCAAGCGGGCCAATATGGTAGCGAAGTACCTAACGCGCAAGGGGGTCACTCCTTCTCGGATTTCTCTTGAAGCTTATGGCGCGACAAGACCTATAGTGTCTAATGACGATGAACGAGAGGGAAGGGAAATCAACCGGAGAGTTGCGGTCAGCATTCGCTAGCCATAAGGAGAAACACCTAACCACTACGGTTGCCATCAAGCTTCTTTCCGCAAGACTTGCAATGGCGGGGTGTTGATCACTTCACGGGAATTGAACCAGCCTATTGAAACCGTTAGAAACACCACGCCAAATCCAATAACCAACAACTCTTTCCAATCAAAAGCGAACGTTATCTCAAAGAAAAACTTGGTCAGCAACCAGCCGCCGCCCAACGATAAGATCATCCCGGTCAAAGCAGAAAACAAGCCAAGCCATGCATACTCCACCAATGTTATTTTTGTTATTTGACGTGTGCGCGCACCAATTGTTCTGAGCAGCACATTCTCTTTGATCCGTACAAATTTGCTGTTGATTACAGCTCCAGCAAGTACGATAAGACCTGTAACAATGCTGAACAGCGCCAGGAATCGTATTACCAATCCCAGCTTGTTAAACAGGTCGTTTACAGTACTCAGGATCAACCGCAAATCGATGAGCGATACATTCGGGAACTGCATGACCAACTGCCGTTGGAACGAATTCGCCCGTTGTTGATCATCGATTCTGGTGGTGGTTACAAAAACCTGTGGGGCATTTTCCAGCACACCTGGAGGAAATACGAAAATGAAATTGGGCGGGTCCTTGGGCCAGTCTACCTTGCGAATGCCCGCGATGTGCACCTTCAAAGGCACACCCTGAATATCAAAGACAAGAGAGTCGCCAACAGTAACATCAAGACTCTCCTCCATCCCCTCGGAAATCGTGACCCAAACTGAATCTTTCCCCGTCTCAATGTGGTGCATTGAACCTTTTGTTAGCTCCTCGGAATGATGAAGACTATCACGATACGTCACCCGATACTCACGGGTAAGCGCCCAATCACGAATATTATCTGTTGTGTCATTCTGGAGCGCTTCCACGGATCTGCCTTTTAACTCACTAAGCCTGCATGTAACTATGGGCACTACCTGCTTGACTTCAAATTTGTTATCCTCCATGAGTTTAATCACACCTTCTTTCTGATTTGGCTGAATATCAAATAAAACGGTGTTGTTTTGGTTCTCCTGGCCGGTAAACTCAACCTGTCCGAGCATACTTTTTTCGACCACATTCAATGTGGATATGATAAATGCGCCTAGCCCAATAGTAACAAGCAGAACACGGGTCTGATTGTTGGGCCGAAACAGGCTTGAAAGAGAATGCCGGAGTATAAATCCTGCTTTTTTCGGAAAATACTTTCGCACTAAGAAAAGAAGCATGATGGCAACCAGCGTCAAACACCCCAATGCAGCAACAAGTCCTAAGAAAAAGAATGTACCAGTAAGTATATTTTTTGTTTGGATCGCTGCGAAAGCCAGTGGAAAAACACCAATAAGGAATATCACAACGGCTCTTGTTTTAGAAAACTTCGCAGTTGACTCCGCGTCTGCCCTCAACACCGTCAACGGCGGGACAAACCGCACCGAAACAAGTGGAAGAATAGAAAACAGAATGGATACCAGCGTACCGATGAGAAACCCCATCAACAGTGAGATCCATGAAATCGAAAAAACAACCTCAAATGGCAGAATGCCCTCCAGAAAAATCGGTATGGTCTGTTGAATGGCAATCCCCAAAAATGATCCAACGATACTACCGGCAATACCAAGCGCAAAAATCTGAATAAAATAAATGTTAAAAGCCTGCCAACCAGAGGAACCCACGCAACGCAACACGGCCACTTCGTCGCGCTTCTCGCGTGCATAAATATGTACGGCGCTGGCTACACCAATGCACCCCAAAATCAACGCAACAAATGCAAGCAACGAAAAGAACCGATATACAGAAACAAAGCCGGCCCCCAACCCATCCTTCCTTTCCTGAACCGTGTCATAGCCGTAACCGAAGCGTTTTAGCGTAGGGTTCAACTTCTCAATCAGCTGTTCCGTCTCTGCATCGCTAGTGGTTTTAAAAAATTGCTTGTAATTAACTCTGCTGCCATACTGCACCAAACCAGTAGAATCCAGCTCTTTCATGGAAATATAGACAGAAGGCGTAAACGAGGCCATGATTCCACCCCCACCGGGAATTTTAGAGACAACGCCCGCAACCCTAAACGAACTTTTGCCAATACGTATCGAATCACCCGAGCTTACTTCAAATTGACTTGCCAGCGTTTCGTCCATCATCGCATAACCTCCGGCCTTAACCTTGTCATAGGTATCCAATGGCAACGTCTCAATCTTGCCATAAAAAGGAAACGAACCTGAGAATGCCACCAGGCGGATTAACCTCGATTGCCCGGAATTAAGGAACAGTACCATGGAAGCCATATCTGCCTCAGAAGCCTGCTCTAGCTTCGTGGAGTCAAAAAGGGTAAAAATTTCCTTGTTGAACTTTTTATCACCCTTTACAACCAAATCGGCGCCAATGAGTTCTTTTGCATTCCGGTTAATATCATCTTCCATTGCGCGGCTGAAAGAATCCAATGCCACAACGGCTGCAATACCGGTTACTAAAGAGGCTGCAAAAAGCAACAGTCGTGAGAAATTGTGCCTGGCATCGCGCCAAGCCATTAACCATACCCATCCGTCTTTATAAATGGGCTTAGCGTTTCGCTTCAGTTTAATGGTGTATTCAATCATGAATCATAGTCAGGTTGTGAGCCGTGAAATAACTAGGCGCGTTGCATTTGATGTATCTCTTCTTCCAACCTGCCGCCCCGCATGCGTAAAATTCGTTGTGTGCGTTGTGCCAACTCAAGATTGTGCGTCACCAGCACAAGTGTAGTGCCGTGCTCCCGGTTCATCCCAAATAGCAAATCAGTAATGTGGAGCGCATTTTCTTCATCCAGGTTACCCGTCGGTTCATCTGCAAAAAGAATTTTTGGATTGGTAATAAAAGCACGCGCCATCGCTACTCTCTGTTGCTCTCCTCCGGACAACTGTGTTGGGTAATGGTGCGATCTGTCCGCAAGCCCTACGCGCTCGAGAAGCTCTGTTGCACGTGCGCCTGCATCACGCTCCCCTCTTAGTTCGAGTGGTACCATTACATTCTCCTGGGCTGTCAATGTTGACAACAGCTGAAAATTCTGAAAGACAAACCCCACATATTGATTCCGCAAGTAGGCTCGATCATCCTCATCCATCGCGTTCAAATTAAAGCCCATCAATGAAAGTGTTCCTGAAGTAGCCGTGTCCAACCCTGCACAAAGTCCAAGCAAAGTAGTCTTACCGCTCCCAGAAGGCCCTATGATCGCCAGGGAGGCCCCCTGAACAACGGAAAACGACACATTGTCTAAAACTGTGAGGTCTTTGCCGGCCGAACGGTATGTTTTTGTCAGATTTTGTGCTTCAAGTATAGATGTTGTCATGATTTTTGCTGGATCAATTATGTACTAAAGCGTTATTACGCTAAAATTGTTTCAGTTTACACGAAAAGGCAACGAGTTTATGTCTATAGTCGGTAGAAATCTGTTATTTATTTCATTGCTGCTTGCCTTTCAGGCGAGTCAGCCAACGAAAGTACTGCTTTTTTATGGCGACAGCCTTACCGCTGGCCATGGATTGCCTCGTGAAGATGCATTTCCTGCCATCATAGAAAAAATATTAAATCAAAAGGGAAAGCCTTACAAAGTAGTTAATGCAGGCCTGAGTGGAGAAACGTCCGCTGGTGGCCTAAGCAGGTTAGATTGGGTACTGCGAGAGCGTGTTGATATATTTGTCCTTGAACTTGGAGCGAATGATGGGCTCCGGGGATTACCCCTGGACCAAACGAAAAGCAACTTACAGGCAATTATCGACAAAGTTGTTAATAAATATCCTAACGCGAAGATCGTCGTTGCGGGAATGCTAGTGCCGCCAAACATGGGTCCTGATTACACAACTGAGTTTAAGAAGATCTTCCCTGAATTAGCAAAAAAAAACAAGGCCACTTTAATTCCCTTTCTATTGCAGGATGTTGCGGGCAATGAAAAGCTAAACAACGCTGACGGAATTCACCCCAATGTGGAAGGTCACAAAATCGTAGCGCAGAATGTATTAAACGTAATTGAAGCACTGCTGTGATTGCCGATAAACGGGAATCCTGTAACATCAAAACACAAATACGCAAATGAATTCATATGCGATTCGGATTGTTCTTCTGGCTACCATAGTTTTGGTAAGTGAATGCGCGATATCACAGATTAACCTGAATAATCTAAAAAAAACACTTTCCGGAGAATCGCTGAGCACGGAAGAGATCGGTGAAGGATTAAAAGAGGCATTGACTAATGGTGTTTCGAAAGGTTCAGATCTGGTTTCACAGTTGGATGGGTATTACAAAAATCCGGAAATTAAGATTCCATTTCCACCCGAGGTAAAGCAAGTAGAAACAAGGCTTCGTCAAATAGGGATGGGTGGTGAGGTTGACAAATTTATCGAGTCGCTTAACCGTGGCGCAGAAGATGCAGCAAAGGAAGCCAAGCCGATTTTTGTCTCGGCAATAAAGCAAATGACAATCCAGGACGCATGGGGCATATTAAAAGGCGAACAGGATGCAGCAACCCAATACCTGGAGCGCACTACGTCTCCCCTGCTTACGGATAAGTTCAAACCCGTAATCCAAAATTCGCTCAACAAAGTAAACGCTACCAAGTATTACAGTGACCTGGTAAATACCTATAACAAAATTCCTTTCGTTCAAACGGTAAATCCAAACCTTGATGACTACGCAACGGAGAAAGCTATTCAGGGGTTGTTTGTTATGATCGCCAAGGAAGAAAAAAATATTCGCAATAATCCGGGTGCCAGAACAACAGATTTGTTGAAGAAAGTTTTTAGCCAACAACAATAATTCCCAGGGCAGGCGAAAATAGCAGGTTACCCCGGGCAGTCTCGTCAGCAAGGTGGCCCGATTCTTATATATGATAATCTTATTGAACCTTTTTCTCAGAATAGCGCAGAAAGCTTAAAAAAAGAATAAAAACTTCATCAATTACAGTTATAATTACTAGATCAACTGTGCTAAAACAATCTGGTGAGGAAATATGAAGGTCGCCCTTTTTGTACCTTGTTACATCGATCAATTTTACCCTCAGGTTGCCATTGCAACCCTTGAAGTGCTGGAAAAGCTTGGCGCATCAGTCTCCTATCCTGAAAAACAAACATGTTGCGGGCAGCCCATGGCGAACGCCGGTTTTGAAGATCTGACAGACCCCTGCAACACAATATTCATCAGGCAATTTTCAGGATTCGATTACATCGTTTCTCCTTCAGGAAGCTGTGTGCTCCACATTAAAGACCATCTGCATTCTTCTGCGAATCATGAAGAAACAAGCCAGATCAAGAAGAAAGTCTTTGAGCTTACAGAGTTTCTAACGGATATTGTAGGTGTTAAGCATCTCAATTCAAAATTTTACCACAAGGTTGGACTTCATCAAAGTTGCCATGGGCAGCGTGGCCTAAAGTTATCACAAATGTCAGAACTGATAGCTCCTGATTTTTCGAAACCACAAGACCTATTGCGCATGGTAGAGGGATTGGAATTAATTGATCTGGATAGGAAGGACGAGTGTTGTGGTTTTGGCGGAATGTTCTCTGTGAGCGAAGAAGCCGTTTCCGTAAAGATGGGTAAAGACAGAGTAGCTGACCATTTGCAATATGGTGCAGAATACATCACGGCAAATGATATGTCATGCCTGATGCACCTTGAGGGTATCCTGAGAAGGCAAAAGAGCCCCACCAAAGTAATACATATTGCTGAAATATTGAATGCTGGATTATAATGGATACGGAAACAACTATTTTGGATCGCAAAACCTCATCTGATCACGCCACGTTGGCCGATAAATTCAATCTGGATGAACCGCGTGTTGATTGGCATGATAAGACGCTTTGGTTTATACGGAAGAAACGCGATAAGGCGGCTTCGCAGCTGCAGGAATGGGAACAACTGCGGGCAGTCGCTTCTGATATAAAAAATAATGTGCTTGCAAACTTGCATACCTATTTGCTGGCGTTTGAACGGAACGCACAGCAACATGGGATTACTGTCCATTGGGCGTCCGATGCAGCAGAACATAACAAAATTGTACATAAAATTATAGAGAAAACAGGCATCAAACAGGTAGTCAAGAGCAAGTCAATGCTCACGGAAGAATGCCATTTGAATGCATACCTGAAAACACAGGGAATCGAAGTAATTGACACGGATCTGGGGGAACGGATTGTTCAACTCGCCGGAGAGCCACCGAGCCACATTGTATTACCCTGCATTCATTGGAAGAAAGAAGAAATCGGCGAATTGTTTAGCCATCATTTGGGAACACCGGAAGGAAACAGTGATCCTCAATTCCTTACAGCAGCAGCCCGAATCCATCTTCGCCAGCATTTTATGTCCAGCCGCCTGGCCATCACAGGTGTAAACTTTGCCGTGGCCGAAACCGGTGAAATTGTCGTTTGCACAAATGAAGGGAATGCAGACCTGGGTGTGCAACTTGCAGACGTGCACATTGCTTGCGTGGGTATTGAAAAGATTATACCATTGCGGAAACACCTTGGTGTATTCCTGCGCCTTCTGGCAAGAAGTGCAACCGGACAACCTATTACAACCTATTCGAGCCATTTCCAAAAACCGCGCAAAGGACAGGAAATGCACATTGTGCTGGTGGACAATGGCAGAAGCAAGCGGCTTGGCAGTGCCGATTTCAGAAATGCGCTTAAGTGTATTCGATGCGGCGCCTGTATGAATACTTGCCCTGTATACAGACGCAGTGGTGGACACAGTTATCACTATGCAATTGCCGGGCCTATTGGTGCGATTCTAGCCCCCGGGTTGGATATGAAAAAACATGCAGACCTCCCGTTTGCTTCAACTTTATGCGGGTCTTGCAGCAATGTATGTCCGGTGAAGATCGACATTCATGATCAACTGTACAAATGGCGGCAGCTGCTAGCGCAAAACCGGAAAGTAGGCATCACAAAGAGAGTAGCCGCAAACACCATGGCATACATACTGTCGCACCATACTTTGTACACGTTTGCCGGAACTGCCGGAAGATGGCTCATGAAATATGTTCCTTTCATTATAAGTAATAGATTCAACCCCTGGTATAAGCAACGTGAAATGCCCAAGCCGCCAGAACATTCTTTTGCCCGCTGGTACCATCAAAATAGAAACTTCAAATGAGCAGCAGGGATCATATTCTGGAAGTTATAAGAAAGAACCAGCCCAAAGGCCTTCCCCTTCAAGAGATTGCGTTCTCCGACGGCGAGCCTTTCGACAAGATCAGCAAGTTCACAACTGTCCTGGAAAGTATTGGAGGCACCGTAATACCCATAAATGAATGGGGTGAAGTCGAGGCTTATTTGAACCAAAGGTTTTCGACGGAAAAGCGGTGGGTAAACCTGGTGCCGGAATTAAGAAACCTGGCACCCCTGGCAGATTTTACGGAGGACCCCCATCTCCTTGAAAATGTAATGGTCGCGATTTTACCGGGTCACTTTGGCGTCGCAGAAAATGGTGCTGTGTGGATTACAGAAGAATTGATGGGCGACCGTGCGCTGCCATTTATATGTGAGCATCTCGCGTTAATAATTCGCGCGGAAAATATCTTCCCCACACTCCACGATGCCTATACCCATATTGACAAATCCCAATACGGCTTTGGTACTTACATCGCAGGGCCTTCAAAAACGGCTGACATAGAACAATCCCTGGTACTGGGTGCTCACGGACCAAAAAGTCTGATGTTATTCTTGATAACCGAAACTTAAGCTTCAATCTACTGTTTCCAAGTTTCGGCCAGATACTTCACTTTGGTTGACATTGTTTAAAGCCTGAAGTCCGGAGGATTCGGGATCATTTGGCAGAAAAGAACCGGGAGCTGTGGATCTGGGGTAATCGCTTGCTCGATGGTAAAACTACTGGATTGGGTATGCGGGAAGCCGCTATGAACAATACACACCGCGCCATCGACATGATACCCAAAGACGTAGTAATTGAAATCCGCCGTTTACTTTGCCATGAAAGGCTTCAGGGTGGTAACCTGTCCTTGACGAAATCCCGGCATTGCAGTTGTGCAAGTCGCCGATATGGCAGGGTTCCGGAGGGAATCAGCCTTCCCCATGCAGAATAACTTCCAGGGAATCGTACAAACAGAATGGACAGGCGCAGATAGTTTTATGGATGGGTTTTAAGGAAGGAAAAAGGACGATGCGCGGGTAGACAACACACCCTGAGATTGCTTTCGTGCTGTATTCGCAAGAATTAAGGAACTTCAATAAGCATCATGAAACTGTCATTTCTGCTCATCGAAATAGAGTGCCATCCCGAACAACTATTTAAAGGATTCATTGTTGGTCAATGCGGCTTACGAATTCATTGAAAGTGAAGAACTTCGTGCCTGCAACCCAAAACATAATCTCAAAAGTGAAGAACTTCGTGCCTGCAACCCAAAACATAATCTCACAAATAGGCGTTTATCAAAAAAAATAGCAATTTTGCGCAACTAATTCCATTTTATGAAAAAAATACTAATCCCTCTCTTGCTTTTGGCTTCTGTTGTGTCCAGCTATGCCCAGTTGGAAGGAATCAGGATAAATGGCTATGGCGCATACGTATTTGATAACTCTTTTGATACTTATTATACCAGCAATCAATATATGCGCGGTAAAATTAAAGGAGGCTTTCAATGGGGTGCCGGATTAGAGTTCTTGCCAAGTGAAGATTACGGGATAGAGCTAGTTTACTATCGGCAGGATACCGAAGCGCCCATCAGCTATCAGTTTGACACGAGCGGAGACCGAACAGTAGACCTGGGTGTAAATTACATTATGCTAGGGGGTTTGCGCTATCTTAATACAGGAAATGAGGTATTACAGCCTTATGGTGGCCTCCTGCTTGGCCTTGCCATATTTGATAACAAAAATCCGGAGCCTTTAGAAGAAAGTAGCTATGTGAAGTTCGCCTGGGGAGCCCGCCTTGGGGTTAACATTTGGGCTACTGAAAGGGTAGCGTTGAAATTACAGGCTCAGCTTCTTTCGGCGGTACAAGGATTTGGAGGAGGTCTCTATTTCGGGACCGGCGGATCCGGGGCTGGTGTTAGTACCTATTCCACACTACTTCAATTTGGTCTGGGTGGTGGACTAAGCATAAAGGTCGGCCAATAGACTGCAGCTACGCTGTAGGAGGAGGAAGAAATACCTTGAAGAACAACTATTCATTCAAGGGAATTCTGTTATCTTCACCACCTGAAAATTACTTAAGAACACTCGGCCTACATTCCTGTCTTCAGAATACCTGCTGTACCACAATTACCTCTTCACAGCGCACGCTTAGAAATTACCGTTGTCAAACGTAAATTTGATATTCAACAGAAAAAAACAGTACTTTAATTATATGGAAGAAGAACAAACCAAGAAAAAAAAGGCCAAGCGTGGCTGGGAGACCCTTTTTCGGGCAACATACAAGAATCAAAGCAGCCTGATCACGATGGCCGATAACAAGGCAAATATTATTATCAGCATCAATACGATGATCATATCTTCTATCATCGCAATTACCGGTTATGGTGCGGTAGCCGGGAAGATAGAATCTTACGGCGCGCAGTTTATCATTCCCATCGTTATGATTATTCTCTCCTGCCTTGTTTCCGTAGTCTTTGCCATAACGGCAGCACGCCCAAAGTTGATCAAGCCCAGGAAGGTTGGTGGCGCAATGCAAAAATCAAGCATACTATTTTTCGGCGTGATTGCAGGCTATACGCAGCAAGGCTACCTCGACGAAATGAAAAACCTGTTGGATTCCGGAAACGAACTGTATGAACACATGACCATTGATTTGTATAACCAAGGCCTCATTCTTAAGCGTAAATATAACCTGCTGGTCTATGCTTATCAGATTTTTATGTTTGGCTTTATCTTCAGCGTACTCGTTTTTCTAGGCTTCCTTGCCCTGGGAAACTAGTCTTCATTTGGTCCGGCATTTGTCAATAATTTCCTTTTTGAACCCTGCATCCGATTTGAAAGTCTCGAAGAAGTCTTCCATGTATTTAATTATGCCGGAATATTCCTTCGGACTGAAGCTACTCTCATAGGCCTTTATTGCTCCCATTATTTCTGGTTCCTTATGAATAAACTCTGAGCGGATTGCCTGTGTCACGTCATCTGATCTGCAAAAACCCCTGTATAACCGCTCGCGGACACTGCCGATTCCAAGCGATGCATCTACCACCGCATATGGCGCATCTACAAAACCGGACATATCAAAATCATAGGTAAGTGGAATGTATTTTTTAGTATCGTTTAGCTGAATCAATTTCGCGTTGTGCAAAAAGGTAGTAGACCAGTCTGTATTGGCCACCATGTATTGAAACATATCGTGTCGCAACGCGTTGCTGTCTTCCAGCGCCTTTGGATGTAAGTTGAGGTTCTCCATCACTTTGCCGTTCCACCGCTTGGCTACAAGGTCATCATCCTCAATGAAGTATCCAACGATTTGAACATTCTTGACTTTCTTGCTATTATCATCAGTAAAATCAATGTTGACCAATCGCGTGTTAAAGGTGTACTTGGTGATCGGCTCGAACATTTGGTAGCAGAGGTATTCCCTCAGAATCAAGGAATTATCTTTTACCTGCTTACAAGGCATCACCAGTTTTAAACTTTTATTGCCCTCAAAAACGGTACCCTTGGTATTCTTCTTCTTCATTTTTATCCTGAGCGGCGGGTAATAACATTCTCTCCTACGGTATTCCCCACGGGCACGCAAATCTATTTGTATGGAATCCCAAGCGCTATTGTTGTCGCTTTTGTAATACAGCATACTCGAAGTGTAAACCGTATCAATCTTTTCTCCTTTAACGTCTTTTACCCCAATATGAAGCTTAATATCCAGTGGAGTCTCCACTAAAAAGAGTTTTGATACATCATTCTGCTGGGCTAAAAGCAAACCGGGGACAAAAATCAGAATGAGGAATAGCGAGAGATACTTCATGCGTTTAAAGTTTTAATATGACATCTTTAAAGATATTAAATTGGCACCTGAAAAGCTATCGGTTGCTAAATTTTCATAACTCTGCCATGAATGCAAAGCGTATGGCTTGAATTTGAGTAAACTTCTAGGATAACGAGTTGGGATGGCAGGCAACGATACCGATCAGATGGTGACCGTGAGGTTATTTGCACTCTTCACTTTCGCCTACGAAATATCGGCTTCCTCTGATATAGATCTCTTCATCTTTTATTTCCATCTCAACATCAAAAGCAGGATTCTTATCGAATGCCAGTGTTAATATTGCTTTTTCACCGTTGCCTTGGACACTCCACCTACCCCGCTTAGTACCCTGGTATCCTTTTCCCTGATCTTTGAAAATTCCGGTGCGTGTAATCCTGGAACGAAATGAACCATCTGAACAAAGACTAACATTATCTTCCCGCTTGCTCCTTTTTTCGTAACCAATCATTAAAAGTACCTTTCCGGACAGAAAGTTATTCCAATTGAAATTGGCATACGGCGATTCCGTTGAAGGTTCTTCGAAAATTGTATTGTCGACAAATGCCTGCAATCCTCTCTTTGCATTTTCAAATGCGGATGGATCTGCAGTCAGCAAGTAAGACACGCAAAATCCCGCAGGGCTGCACTTTGCCTCTACGTATATTTTCTCCTGGTTATTCGCTTTGGCTCCCCCCAGCCTCCCCTCAGCACAAATCACATTTGTCCCCCGCAATGTAATCGTTCCGCTGAGCTCCAACTTCAGTGCGTCCGATAGATTCAAACCAGCCTCCCAACGCTTTTGTTGACCTGCCAAGTCCACATTTTCGTTTACGACCACATAAATTTCAGAAATTGAATTATCCACAGACATCAGCAAAAACACTTCTGTATCCCTGGGCAAGACACCTTCCCAGCCAGCTGGAATTTGCGCCCTAAGACCAAGGCGGGGTGATTTAACAGTATCTCCCGCGTAATACATCGTCGCTGGCTTTACGCGGTTGGAGGGGAGCTGTGCCACTACCTTGAACGACACCAACAACACAACGACAAAACTCCAGTATAGTGCACTTCGATTCATTCCTGTATGTGAGTTATAATGAGTTCCATTTTAACGGGAATCTGATCTGATCCCTGACAATATCACTGTATGACCTACTTGCGTCAGTGGGCGTATACAATGCAGTATCAGCATGAAAGGTCGAAAATTTATTCCTAAATAATTATATCATTCCAAAAGATTTCAGTCCTGAGGAATAGCTCAATTTTGAAATCTCAACAACAACTTAAAGAAAATACAACGCTGAAATAGAAAACGGTGATTCCGGAGCCCCAGCTCTTGTCGCTGCCAATTGCTCATATCTGCTTAATTGTCAACATTTTTGCGGATTTCTCAGAGAGAAAAGGGAAGGGCAATAGCCGAAATAATCGGAACTTCTGTATATTTCGGGCAACAATCAGTTATCAATTCAAGACCAACAAATTATTTTACCATTATGATCAGATCAAAAAGAATTCTTATCGCTGCCCTGCTTGCGATGTTCATATCACCTGCTTTTGCACAAACAAAATCGACCGCGGCACCGGGAAAGGACTGCTATGGAGAATGGTATACGTTATTCAGAGAACGCGGTGCAAAACCTATACCCGATGGGTCCCAGCAGATCATCATCTCCGTTCGCAAGGAGGGTTATGCACAGTGCTTTTTGGGGAAAGTAGATGTGGAAAATGGAAAAATAAAATTTCCAGTGCTGGTTGCCAAAGAAGACGGGACTTTTGAGTCATTGACAGCGTCAGGCTTAAAATTCGATCCTGCAATGATGTCAGCATCGGAACCTGATGCTCTTGCGACGATAACGGATGGCATGAGCATTACTGCCTACACGACGGACCGGGAAGCTGTAAAAATATTCTTCTACAAGTACGTAAACGATAAGCCAAAGAAGAACAAGGTGGCGCCCCCAGTCAGTGTACTTGTCAAAAATTAAAGGAGCAACTCACTAGTATTAGAGTAGGCCAGCAGACTATTTCTGTCAATCCTCGATGTGCTGCCATAGGTAGTCTATACGTATGTTCTGTCCATTCGCCCTCATCGCTGTCGCCGGTCTTGCAAGGAATTCACGTAATATGTGGAGTGCCTTGCACAAATCCGCAACGATTGAGATAACTCCATTCCTCATTGGTAAGGAATGTCAATCAGGGAAGAGCGTGAGCGAAGCTGGAATTAAAGATTTTCTGATTATAATCAATCCGGTTTTTTGCCTATTATTGCCAAACTTTTAAAAAATTATGAAAAAAGGAATCATTACACTCTCTGCAATCTTCGTTTGCATGTTCGCCTTTGGGCAAAAAACAGAAACTGAACTTATACGCAGTGCTTTCAGGTTGGAAAAAAAGGCTCTTGTTGCTGAGTTTTTGCAGCTAAGCGATGCCGATGCAACAAAATTCTGGCCTATCTATGAAAAGTACGAGCAAGAGCGGACGGAAGCTGGCACGCGCAGGATTAACTTAATTGAAACATATATTGATAAATACGAAAATATGGATGATGCCACCGCTGATGCATTGGTGAAAGAAAGCGCAGCCATAAAAAAGAAGGAGATAGCGTTACGGGAAAAGTACTACGGAACGGTAAAAAAGAGTATTTCAACTTCAGTCGCAGCGCGATTTTATCAGATTGAAGATGCCATCAATGTCGGCGTGCTGAATGAGCTGAACAGCCAAATCCCACTCTTGAACAAGCAGTGACACATCAAATCCCTTTCTGCAGTTCGCAGGAAGGGATTTTTTTTTGACCCAACCTCTATGAAGAGGCCTTCAATCCAGGTGATCGAAAAAATAGCTGTCCGCTTAGAGCTTTTTGTTGAATACCAAACTTCTGATTTTCTTCAAAAGGGATCCTATTTTTGCTGGCTGTTCAGAAAATCGGCCTCCTCCTGTTCATTGATCCATCCCCCACCAAGCGCTTTATAAAGGTTCACATAGCCATTGAAAAGTCTTTGCGTAGTTTCCGATAAACTCAGCTGTGCTTCAAAGGCTTGTCGCTGGCTTTCAATTAACTCCAGATAACTGGTGACCCCCTTTTCATACCGTTCCGTGGACAGCATCTGGGCATTCTTTGCCGCGGCAACGTGATCACGTCTGGCTTGCAATTGATTTTTCAGTGTAGAGATTTCTATTAAGGCATCTTCCACTTCCTTAAAAGCGGTGATCACGGTTCTTTCATACTCATAAGCAGCCTGCTCGGTGCGCCTTCTTTCAAGTTCGACACGCCTTTTGTTCTTGTTGAATTGAAAGATTGGCCCAAGCGCTGCGCCACCAATCGCAAATGCCGCTGGATTCAGCGTCAACGCCGACAATTCCGTGCTTGCCGCGCCAAAAAGACCTGTAATGCCGATCGCCGGCAATCGCTGGGCGATGGCAACGCCCACCCTGGCGGTTTGGGCGTGCAGCAGCATTTCAGATTGAAGTATGTCTGGTCGCCGCGCCATCAGCATGGACGGAATGCCCACCGGGATATCGGGTGGAAATGACTGGTCGAAAAGCTCACTTCCCGTGACAATGGAGTGCGGGTTCTGTCCCAGCAAAATTGATAATGCATTCTCTGTCTGCGCCACACTTCTGACATAAAGGGGTACTGCAGACGCTGCAATGGCGCGCTGGATCTGCGCCTGATTGAGTTCAATCTCTGCCGCAATGCCCTCGTCAAACCTGGCCTGGACGATGAACAACGACCGTTCTCTCAGCGCAAGCGTCTGGCGCGTAATATACAAGCGCCATCGGAAATCAAGGAGTTGGTAATAGGTTGCAGCGATCTGAGAGATTAAGCCTATTTGTACCGATCTCCGGCCGTATTCTGTGGCCACCAGATCAGCCCTCGCGGCTTCATTGGCCCTCCTGAATTTGCCCCAGAAGTCAATTTCCCAGTTCAGGGTACCAAATCCGGCGTAAATATTCGTAGCATCGCCTTCCGCATTTAGTGGCTGGCCGTTAATGAAGTTACCCCGCTGCATACCGAAGTCATATCCAAAACTTGGATATAGATTTGCCTGTGTGATGCCCAATACGGCCCTTGACTGTGCTATTCTGCTGGTCGCAATCAAAAGATCCTTATTTTCCTTTAGCCCGATATCAATCAAAGTGTTCAGCACAGGTTCCTTGAACAGTTCCCACCAGCTCACGTTCAACTCCGATTCGGTCATTGCGAGTCGGAGACTGTCATAGCGATACGTCGCCAATGAATCAATTTGATTTCTACGGGCCTTGAAGCCAGGGCCTACTTTGCAGCCCTCAAGCGCCGCGATTGAAACTAGAAAAACCATTAAATACTTAAACCTGCGCTCCATCTCAATCAATTTACAGATTTGCTACTAATTTCTTTTTCGCGCTTCTTTTCATAACCCGCCAGCTTGCCAATCATGACAAACAGCATGGGATAAAAGAATACGCCCAGTAAAGTAGCAAGGGTCATCCCCCCCAACAGTGCCATTCCCATTACCTTTCTCGCCTCTGCGCCTGAACCTGAAGCAATGACGAGGGGAAATACGCCAAGAATAAATGAAAAAGCCGTCATAAGAATTGGCCTAAACCTGGATTTGGCAGCCTCAATCGCTGCGTCAAACAGGCTTAATCCCTTCTTGAATTCATCGTTGGCAAATTCCACAATAAGGATCGCATTTTTTGCCGCCATGCCGATCAGCATGACAAATGATACCTGGGCAAAGATGTTGTTTTCAAAAGTCGGACTCATGAATCTCGAAATCCATAAGAAGAACAAGGCACCAAAAATGGCGAATGGCGTCCCGAGTAAGATTGAAAACGGAAGCGACCAGCTTTCATACTGTGCAGAGAGAATCAGGAACACGAATAACAATGAAAATATGAGGATGACTCCCAGGGAACCGGAGGCTTTCTTTTCCTGAAAAGACATTGCATTCCAGGAATATCCCATGTCAGGTGGCAGCGTAGCAGCCGCTACCTCCTCCAATGCAGCGATCGCCTGTGCAGAAGTATAGCCCGGTGCAGGACCCCCTGTCACTTCCACTGCACGGAACAGATTAAACCGGTTTGTGTAATCAGGACCTGAAACTGGCCGTATCGTCGCAATCGTGGCCAACGGCACCATATCTCCGTTTTTATTCTTGATGAAGAAGTTGTCGATTCCGCTTTCATCTACCCGGTATGCAGGTTCGGCCTGAATGTACGTTTTGTAAAGTCTGCCGAAACGGGTGAAGTCATTCACGTAGGCGCCGCCCATGAATGCGCCAATGGTGGTGTACATGTCGTTCAGGGAAATCCCGAGTTTCAAGGCCTTCTCTCTATCGATGTCCATAAACCGCTGCGGCACATTAGCCTGAAAAGTGGTGAACGCTGCTCCTATTTCCTTTCTCTGGTTTGCTGCCTGAATAAATTTGATCGTGTTCTGGCCGAGGTAATCCGGGGTATTGCCCCCGCGATCCTGAATCATAATGCTGAAACCCGAGCCATTGCCTAAGCCCGGCAAAGCGGGGGGTCCAAACGCAAAAACCTGGGCCCCCTTGATGGTCTTCGCGAACTGCGCATTTAATTGGCTGATTATTTCGGCAGCTGTGGCATCTCGATCGCCCCAGTCAACCAAACTCACGAACATAAATCCGTTGTTGGGTACTGCGGAACCGGCAAGAATGCTATACCCTGCCGCTGAGGTCAGGTACTTAACATCCGGATTACTCATGATCACGTCCTCAATTTGCCTGGATATCACATCTGTTCTTTGGATAGAGGCAGCGTTGGGAAGCTGAATGTTAATGTAGAAATACCCCATGTCCTCTTCAGGGATAAACCCGCCCGGAACCAGGCTGCCGACGACCACCGTACCCGCGGTCATGATCACAATGAAGATGACGCCCCGTTTGATTTTTCGCGTGACCACGTTGGTGAATCCCATATAGGCATCCGTGGTGCGGTCCATTCCTTTATTGAATTTCTTAAAGAACCAACCCAATGGCCCGCCATACGGTTTGGGTTCTTTTAGCAATATGGAACAAAGTGCCGGGCTCAGGGTGAGCGCATTGACCATGGACACAATTACTGAAACGACAATGGTGATGGCAAATTGCTGGTAAAGAAGCCCTGTAATACCGGCCATGCCTGCCACCGGAATGAATACCGCAATCAGCACGAGCGTCGTGGCAATTACCGGGGCCGTGACCTTATTCATGGCATCAATGGTCGCTTCTTTAGGACGCATCCCTTTTTCAATATTCACCTGCACGGCCTCCACAACGACAATGGCGTCATCCACCACGATACCTATCGCCAGCACCAGGCCGAGCAAGGAAAGCACATTAATGGTAAATCCCAGGATCGGGAAAAACATGAAAGCCCCCACCAGAGAAACCGGTATGGCCAGCGTTGGAATCAAGGTGGCCCTCCAGTCCTGAATGAAAACAAAGACCACAAAGACCACGAGTATCAACGCGATGATCAGGGTTTCTACGATATCATCGATGCCGGCGGTAATGGGCAACGTGGAGTCAAGTGCCACATCATATTTAATGCTCTCCGGAAAGTTCGCCGCAATGGCGTCCATCTCGGCCAAAATATTCTCCGCCAATTCAACCGCATTCGATCCAGGAGCCTGATAGCAAGTGATGATCGAACAGGTTTGCTTGTTCATGCGCGGAATCATATTATATGTTTCCACGCCTAGTTTTACCGTTGCAATGTCTCCGATTTTCACCTGCGAACCGTCAGGGTTAGTCCGTACCACAATAGCCTCAAAGGCTTCCGGCGAATTGAATCTTTCCGGCAATCGGACGGTATAGGTAAATTCGGTTCCGGTAGGGGCTGGTTCGGCGCCGAATTTCCCTCCGGGCACAATTACATTTTGCGCATTGATCGCTTCAAGAATTTCCGGGATGGTAATCCCCCGCTTCGACAGAATATCAGGTTTTACCCATATTCTCATGGAGTAGTCAGAACTACCCAACACATCTACCCGCCCGATACCCCTTATCCTGGCAAGCCGATCCTTTATGTTTATCAGGGCGTAATTGCCCAGAAAGTCCTGATCATAGCGCCCATCTGAGGTGAGCGCGATCGCCAGCATGATGTTGGGTAGCGACTTCTTTGTGGTGACCCCATATTTCGTGACCTCCTGGGGCAACTTGGCCGAAGCCGCTGAAACCCTGTTTTGGGCCAATACCGTATTCATATCCGGATCTGTGCCTACATCGAACGACACCTGAAGCACCATGGTACCGTCGTTGGAGTTGGTGGATTTCATGTAGATCATATTGTCTACGCCATTCATCTCCTGCTCAACGGGTGTGGCCACGGATTCCTCCACGCTGATGGCATTGGCCCCTGTATAGGTTCCTCTGACTTCCACAACAGGCGGGGTAAGATTAGGGTATTGCTCAATCGGCAAGCCAATCATGGCCACGCCTCCCACAATCACAATCACTATGGCAATGACCATAGCAACGATGGGCCTGCGTACAAAAAAATTACCGGACTGCTCTGCCATCGCTACTTGATATCTGGAGTTTGACTTTTAAATTCAGTCATGATTGGAAGCACTTTCATCCCTGAGGTAACTTGCTGCAAGCCATCCACAACAATCTTATCTTCTGGTTTCAGACCCTCAGTAACCAGCCAGAGATCGCCAATCTTGTCAGAAACGTTTACCTGCCTGGATTTAACCATATTGTCGCTTTCCACCACAAAGACGGAGTACTGCCCCTGCAATTCGATAACGCATCGTTGAGGCACAAGCAGCGCGCCTGTAAGAAACTCATACTGAACATTTACTTTTGCAAACATGCCGGGCCTCAGCAAATGATCGGGATTAGGAAAAACAGCCTGTACCAGAATTGACCCTGTCGAAGTATCAATATTACGACCCAAAAATTCAACCGATCCTTTCTGATCATACGCCGTTCCATCTGCCAGCATTAACTCAATGTTGTCAATCTTTCTATTTCTTCCGTGCTCAGCTATAGACCTGCGAATCACTGTTAAGTATTCGGATTCTGTCAGGAAAAACTGAACGCGGATCTGGTCAATTTGTGACACTACATTGAGAATAACCGGATTGGGCTCGCGACCGACAAACTCCCCGGTTCTGGCCTCAGTCTTACCAATCAATCCATCAATCGGGGACAATATCCGGGTGTAGCTAAGATTAATTTGCGACATCCTTAAATTCGCTTTTGCCGCGTCCAGGGAAGCTACGGCAGCATCTCTCGATGCCTGGGCAGCGTCCAAATCACTCTTGCTGACCGCATTGATTTCTGCGAGTGGCTTGTACCTGGCTAGTTCGTTTTCTGCATTTACCAGATAGGTTTGCGCTTCTGCTACACCGCCCTGCATGGAGGCCACCTGGGCTTCGTAAGGCTGTGGATCTATGGTATAAAGTAACTGCCCTTTTTTTACTGCTAAACCCTCATCAAAATGCACGCCCTCAACAAAGCCTTCCACTCTGGCACGAATAGGAATGTCCTGAAAACCATACACCTGACCAACAAAAGCTCTGTAAATGGGAATGTCTCTCTTGATCACCTGGATCACCTGAAATTCAGGAGGAGTTTCCACCCCTTTTGTAACATCCTTGCAGGAAGATAATGGCCCTAAACCAAGTATCAGTATGATGAAATATCTAGCACTACGCATGAGTTTTAACGATCGGTAAAATTCAAAAGTAAGACGAAAATAGGTATTAACAACTATTCTCCAACCCATATTGGCGCATTTTGCCTGGGGCTCCTCTTTTGTTGTGACCCTAACTGTGTCTGCTGTCCTCAAGGCCACCCCGCCTTTTATTATGCAGACATCTTTAAATAGTATAATCTCCATCAGTTGGTGCAATTGGTACGGATATATACTTTTCTCCTTACGCTTCCAGTAAGTTGATCTCAATCAACCGCGTTCCCGGCCGGAGGCCGACTCGTTTTATTTTCGCGATTCGATGAACTATTAAAACAGAATTCATTGATTAACTTACACACGATTAAACCCCAATTTCCAGCACCTTCGTAATGACCTTTCGCCACCCAGAAACTAAGAAGCAATGTTCCTCCTACTGGATGCACACAATCTGCCTGTCTATCAGTTTACTTACGGCCTGTGGACCAAAAAACGGTCATTCAAACGAACAGCCTAAATTTGATGAGCGCGACGCAGCCGCTGTGGAGGATGCAGTGCTCAAATCCTTCCGCAATTCCAACGTTACAGCCACCATACGAGGCACAGGTATTGCCTTCAATCTCGCCTCGTTGAATGATGTCAATCGCATAGCTCATTATGCAAACCTTCATAACAAAGGGCAAACTGCAGCGAACTTTGGTATTTATTTGTCAGACCTGAAATACCTGATCGCATACGACCGACGTGACGAAATAATTCGATATTTCGATGCCTGTTTGAGATTGTCCGACAATACCGGGATAAAAAAGGAATTCAGCCAGGCCGTAGAATTGCGGTTTGATGACATCACAGCAGGAGATGAAGGGCTGGAAACAAAGATCAGGCAGCAAATCAAGGATGCCACCAATACCAGCAAAGGAGAAGCATTCAGGAACATGCATGCCTCCGCGTTGGCGGGCTATTACATAGAAGAGCTTTATCATCTTGTTACTACGCTGCAAACTTATAAGCCAGACAATGCATCAAACCAGGTTTTCTTTAATTTGCTCAGCACACTGCTTGACCAAAAAGATGAGTTGAATAACCTTATCAGTTACTTCGACCATCTTCAGATGAAGCCAGAAGGGATTTCTGCTTATCAGGAATTGCTCAGGATCCAAATGATGTATCTGTCCATGGATCGTGTTGCCTTGTTAAAAGAAAAAGATCCTTCGCGCGTACTTCAGCGTGAAGAGCTGACAGACATTTTTAACGCAATAGTTTCTATCCGGGGAAACATAGTCAATTTCTAATTGCGTCACCGATGTGAGCAACATGACTGCGGAAAACTTAATTGGTCCTCATGTTTAAACCGCAGGAAGCCATTCAAAGAATGCGCTGAAAACATAAAAGTAATAATTTCCGTTTCTACAGGGCTTTACCGTATATTTAAACCCTACATTAAAACCTACTTATTGTGAAGCCATTTTCGATTTTAACTGCCGTATGCATTGCGACCTTGCTGCTTTCATGTGCTGAAAGCGTGCAAACATATTCCGACCGGGACGATAAGGTAGACCTGCAACAATACAAGACATACGCATGGATCGCCCCAGGTGATACAGTGCTCAACCCAGAGCGCAAAGACAAATTATATGGCGGATATATTGTCCATGTTTCAAATGAGGAATTGCAGAAGAAGGGCATGACACTTGACACAGAAGCCCCCGATGCCGTTTTTATGTTTGAGTCCCATATCGAAGAAAAGGTAAAGTACAGTCAAAGCCCAAGTTTCAACGTGGGTGTCGGTTATGGCGGCCCCGGGTATTATGTTGGTGGATCCGTGCCGGTAGCTGGTGGAGAATTAAGGGCAACATCGTATGGCGAGGGTTTGCTGGTAATCAATATGTACGACCGCCGCACGGGAAAGCTATTGTGGATGGGGGGGGCAAAAAAATCGATCAGTGATTCAGAAGACCTTGAAAAGGTGATCAAAACGGCTGTAACATACATCTTTTTCCGCCTGCCGATCAAAATCAAGACGTAATAGTGAATGCGAAAGTCTTTCGCATAGCCAACGCGCCATCCAGTCACCTGAGATTTTTTTGATTCAAATGCATAGGGCAATCGGTATCCATGACTCGAGAGATCATGAGCATAAACAACAGCGCACCAGTTATGCGAATTAACCGTTCGCTATAGGAACCAGCATTAACTTAAACAGTTGAAACGAGCAGCTATTATGATACGAAATCGGCATGAGAAATCTGATTTCAGGTTCGTTCCAAACCATCGTCTGACAAACGGCCGGCCGGGAAAACACAGATTCCCACATGTTATGGTTATTATGTTGGGGTTCATATTGTTTTCGGGTCTCACGGCCTATATTTTTCCGCAGCGAGAACACAAAAGAGTTTCACGTCCTGGAACCTACCCGATCACTGTTGTACCGGGATCCTTTGAATTGCTCGCGGAGAAACGGATGTCCGTATTTCAAATCTTCATGAGCATTCCCACAGGAATCATCGAAAGGGCAGACCAACGATGTCCGGTTTACATGATGCGTTTATCGTATTCCCTGATTGTTTTTGAGAAAGTGAGCGGTGAATCATAAGATTACAACATAACAAATCATTAGGCGTAAAATACTCGGTGAATTCAATAGAAAGCCCATGTGCGTTATTTTTCTTCTGCCAGTAATGCTTTTTTCACTTCCTGCAGTTCGGCTATTTTCTCTGCACTCACTTTAGGATATTCCAAATCCATCTGGTCAAGTGCATGAATGATAGCGGATGCGACTGCAATGCGGGCATACGATTTGTCATCAGCCGGCACGACATACCATGGCGACTCTTCCGTTGAAGTGTTTTCAATCATTTCCTCATAGGCGTTCATGTAATCGTCCCAATAGCCACGTTCACGCGAATCAGCCGCGCTGAACTTCCAGTTTTTATCCGGATCATCTACCCGTTCGATAAATCGTTTTTTCTGTTCATCTCTTGAAACATTCAGGAAAATTTTAATCACGATGGTACCATTGCGGTGCAGATATTTTTCGAAATTTCGAATGTCCTTGAAACGTTCTTTCCAAATATCCTTCGTGATTAGCTTTTCGGGTAGCTTTTGAGATTGCAAAATCTTTTCGTGTACGCGCACCACGAGTACTTCCTCATAATACGAGCGATTGAAAATTCCAATACGTCCGCGTTCGGGCAGGTGCTTTTGGCATCGCCAAAGGAAATCATGGTCAAGCTCTTCCGGGCTGGGCGCTTTGAATGAAGACACCTGGCAGCCTTGTGGATTCACTCCCGACATCACATGTTTTATGGCGCCATCTTTACCCGCAGCGTCCATGGCCTGAAAGATCACTAACAATGACCATTTATCCTGCGCATAAAGAATATCCTGAAGAGCAGCCAATGCCTGTACACCCAATTGCAAAGCCTGCTTGCTCAGCGGCTTGTCTTCCGGGCCCGGATCCGGCTGAGGCTTCGGATTATAGTCTTTCAATCTAAAGCCTTCTCCGTCGCCCACACAATATTGCTTGGAAAACTTCTTTGCCCGCTTGATCAAATCTTTTTTACTCAGTTTACTCAGGTCTTCCTCTCTTTTTTTTGATTTTTCCTGCATCATAATAAGGTTTTTAGGTTTGTTATTATTCACACGGTATGCATACTGGCCTTGCCCTATTGCACCCATTTGCGCAGACTAGTCATTTTGATGTCTAATTTCGATCATTATTTTCAATAGTCTCACAAGTGGGTTAGCCGTCGCCAATTCACCTTTCATGCATTGCCCTTTATCAACTGTCAGGGTCAGAAATTTGCTGAAACCGCAATCAGTAAAAAAGGATTATCAAAACCAAGGTTATATAAATATCCGGTCAGTTCCCAGCCTTTGAAACCTCCACCTACGAGAAATCCGCGCTGAATTTCCAGATCAGTTTCATATAACTGGGTTCGCTGCCCGCTGAGTCCAACCCATAGCCAATCTTTCGGCGAATAAGTAAAGTCCGTCCACGCGTAAAAGAAACTATTTTCTTTTGCATTTGTGTCGAAAAGGTATTCCTGCTCGCTGGACAACTCAAAGCGTTTGTAGGCGAACCTAAACTCCAGCCCCGCCGCCACGCCGTTTGCGACCCCTACTACCCCACCCACCATAGGCGTGATCGTATATTCCAATTTTTTTCCGCCATTGAAATTATAACCCACCCACCCTGAAAATGTCTCCAGGTCTTCGTAGTTGTAGCGGGCCTCCAGATGGAGTCGATTCTTATCAGCGCGGAATACCGGTAACAAAATAAATTCACCCGGAAAAAAATACAAATTGGCATCGGCAACAAAATTCCATGCCTTACCTGGCATAGCCGTTGAATCCTGAGCATATGCAACGCCATAGAAACTTACCAAAAGAACGGGAAGGAGAAAATACTTTTTCATTCTTGTTTATGATTACCGACCTATCCTCCCAATGCCATAGTCAGTGCAACCAATGCAACACCAATCAATGTGTACAGTATCGCTGTAGTGACCGGTCTGAAACCTGCGTACTTCGCCAGCAGGAAACCGCCCACAAATAAAAGCAACAAGGCAACGCCGTTGGACACGCGCATCGCTACCCCCAAATCATCGAACACTCCGAATGGAATAGCCACCGGAAAGGTGCAAAAAAATACCAGCATAAAAATCTGCAGACCGGCCCACAGGTCTGTACGTGTGATGAGATGTTCGCGAGATGGCACTGGCAAATTTTTAACCCGAAGACTCAATTCACTCAATTCCTCATCACTCATGAGGCCGGCAACAGCAGGCTCGATTTCATCTTTAAGAATTTTCCCGCCTTCAGCGGCGTTTTTTGAAGCGTGGATATTTCTAATCACCGCGATCGTATGCCCCCGCTCGATCGCCACATTCATGAGGTACATAATCGCATCGACCAGGCCCCATGCGAGATTGCAGCCCAGGGCCGCCCACAACAATTCACCCACGCCATCCTGTGCATGGGTGCTGGCACTGATGGCTCCGGTAAAGGACAGCACCATGATCAACCCAAATAGTACCTCCGCTATACGGTCAACCGGGCTTAGCACGGCACCTTCCTCGACACGCCTTCTCCAAAACTCCTGACCTTTCATTCGATGATAGTTAGTGTTTAATCACTGCAAACGAAGTGTCCACTCCACCAGGTCACTGTCCTTCGCAGAGGCCGGTCTAGCCATTCCACCATATTCCAGATCATTCCAACGCAGTTGCCCGTGCACGCCATACGGAATAAGCCGGATTCTGTTTCTGGACCGTTCCACTTTTATTTCCATGAAGCTCTGAAAATACGGCGCCTGATTGTAATCAAATGCTGCCGATAGCCACTCAGCCGAGAAAGGATATCCGTTGTATTTTTTTAACCAGATCCAACCCGGGTATTTCCAATCCGGTGTGAGCGAATCAATCTTATGCATCAACGGTTCGCGCGAAGGATAGATCGCCCAATCCTTTGTTGGCCGACTGTTAGCGGGAGCCATGGCAGCACCGATGCTGAGATAGGCGCCGCCACCTCCGTTTACAAAATGATGCATGGTGTGACCATCGCCTTGTTGCGGCGGCTCCTTATAATATTCAAGGTCGTGCGTATCACCGGCCATGACCAAGGGTACCTTGTAGGCTCGCAATAATTCGTGAAGCGCTTCAAATTCAGGAGTCATGTTACCCTGATACTCACCGATGGCGTAAAAGGGATGACCCAATAGCGCCATAACAAACTTACCTTTTGACGCGTCGAGCACCGACTTAATCCAGGCCAGCTGTGAAGCATCGACGCGCCTGAGTACACCCGTGTCGACGGTGAGCAACACGAAATAATCGTTCGACACCTGGAAAAAGGGCGCCGTTTGATATCCGGTAGGAACCTGGTATTCCTTTCGCAGCAGCGATGCCTGACGGATAATGCTTTCAATCGTGCCTTCCGTAGTGCCAGTGAATTTCAAATCGCTGCGCACCCGCGCTTCAATGGCAAGCTTGGCCATCGCGGGCGTAAAGAAGGTGGCTACAAATCCGTCTAATGCATCATACCAGTCATGGTTACCCGGAATGGCATAGATCGGTTTGGTAACACCCTTAAAGGGGAGAAAGAACTTCCGTTCATAGTCTCTCATGGCGCCCGACGGATAGATAACATCGGAGGAGATGACCACAAACTTCACATCTTTCTTATTGGAAACAGTAAGGATCTGATCCTTTAATACGTATTGCGATGGGTCGCCTTCACCTGGATCACCAATGACTACGAATGAAAAATCAGTGCTGTCTGTTATTCCTGGTGGATGAAGACGAAAGGCCTCAGCGTTGATTTTTTCGCCCGTGGCGGCGATCATAGCTTCCCGCCACACATCTGTGCGGCTGGCGGCGTAACTGTCCCACACACCCGACGCCCAGTTTTCCGTATCGAAATACCAACTCATACCCAATACCGGAATAATGGCAGCAAGCAATGCAGAAAAGGGGAGCCCGATTTTAAGTCCGTTGCGAAAGGCATTCACAAAATTATATCCCGATTTGCGGATGCTGATGGAAAGACGCATCTGGCGCTTCAGCCAGGCGATCGCCAGTGTACGCAGACTAAAGAACCTTCTTTCCGCCTCCGGAATTTTCTGAATCCATTTCCATAAACTGCGTTCGAACAAACCCACGGTTCGCCGGAATAGAGCCCGCAGGGGAGCGACCATCCCAAACGCAAAGATTAAAGCGATAAACATGTCACCCATGACCGCTACCACAGGCGACAGGATTCCGGAAGCAGATTGGTCGAAACCCATACGTCCCAGGTGAATGAAAAATAAGATCAAAACAAATGTAATGATCCAGCTGGCATCAATGGCACTTCTTTGATTATCTTCAGCGCCTATCTTCGCGGCCAGCAATTCCACCTCTTCATTTCCTTTCATGCCCATGCTTTCAACAATGTCCTCGGCTACATGTATCGTGGTGCCCATACGGGCGGTAAACAGATTGTAAATTGTGCCGAGGATACGCAGCGAACCACACAAGGCAATCACCCATTCGATCCCTTTGCCTCTAAAAAGAAACATGAGCAGTACAATCAGTCCATTGCCCAGCGCGGGCAAAAACACCCGCCAGGTGAGGTTTCCTCCGCGCCAGCTTCTAATAAAGAAGTATAGATATCGGCTTGCATCAAGCAGCAGCAGCACATAAATAAAATTGACCAGCGCTTCTTGCTTAAGGAGGCTCGCATTGATCAACAGCATGCCGATCATCAGCGTGACCGCGCCACTCACCCAGGCGGACAATCGCGCCTGATTTTCGGCCCGTCTGAAGCCATGCGCGATTTCCAGAATGGCTGCCCAGACGAGAAGCCCTCCGATATAGGTATCGGGTTCCGCCACTTCCCAATACGGCATAAGCAGTGCCAGTACAGCCAGTAATACACCGATGCCTGTAAAAATAAATCGTTGTATGGAAGGGGAAAGAAAACGTCTCGTCATGATGGGTATAATTCGATTAATGCAACCGAGATGTGTACGGTGCAGGGTATATTGCGGATGATTATTCCTTGTTTCGCTGTTTAGCCTTCTTTTTCGTCTCCTGGTATGCCCTTCTGTTTTCTTTAGACATAATCATCGTTTCTTTCAGGCCATTTAATACAGATTTTATAAGCACGTTTATAAAACCTTTGGTCAGATCACGCTCAATATGAAACGCAACAATACGCGGTGGCAGATCCGGTGAAACAGGATTGCTGGAGTTCAACGCGGTATTGGCGGCGAACGCGACCACAGAACTCTTCCACCTAGCCTGTTTCTCCAGTTCCAGGTCAACTTCCAGGTTGTGATATAAAAACTTCATCCTGCCGTCTGCTGCTGATTGTCTGGCGACACCCGAGAACACAATTGCATCGGCAGTACCTGTATTGATTTTGGCGGGGGTATAAGATTGGATCAGTGAATTCAGGTCCGGCAGGTCGAATTTTTTAACCTCGCCCTGGAAAGTGAATCCTGGTGTCTGATAGGAAAAGTTCAGTGTTGCATCAAAACGGACTTTACCATTGATGTAGGCATCGGCCTTCATGACGAGTCCTTCCTTAGCGGAAAGGTTGGTGACGTTCTTCAACTCAAGCGCACCCTTAGAAATATTCACTTTGGCATACGTGCTGTCAGGTTTCCGTTCGGTGTTCTCCAACTGAACATTGGTTAAATTAACGCGCTTGATCCGGATTGGCATGCGTATGGCGCTAACAGTCTGGCCCGGGTAAACAGGCCTGCGGGCAGAGTCGATAGGCTTGGTTTTGTCCTTGAAAATCGAGGCGCTTACGCTATCGAGTGCAATCTCATCAATAAAGAGTTTTTGACCATAAAGGATTGAATCAAAATTGACCTGCCTGAGTTCAAGTGTGCCGACGGAACCAGAGAATTCGGTATGCTGAAATCTGAACTTCTTTTGCAATACTTCATGGCTTACTTTCGGTTTGAAACTGATCTGTTTCACCCGGATGTTCTTACTTTGGTAAGAGAGGTCGAAGGACTTCATGGCGATATGAAAGAGACTGTCATCGGTTTGTATATCCAGGTCATCTAAGTTGATATTAAAATCATGGAACTGGTACGTCAGTGTGTCCAGGCTAAGTTGAAAGGCAAGAGAATCAACACCAATATTGAAATCCTTAAACGCCAGGTGGCTGATCGCGCCCCGCCGTACATCCCCGTCAAACGTCCCGATGGCTAGCTTCACTTTTTGGAAAGAGGTCAAGTATTGACCCGGTTGGTGGCCGACCGCGAGATCAGAAACTGAAATATTGAAATTCCTTATATTATATTCACGTTGTTGTCCGGCGTTGGTTACATGGAACGATGCATCGACCAGTTCAAATTCGGATAAAAGGAAGGCGGCGATTGATTTCTTGCTGCCATTTTTTTCAGCACTGACGACGGAGGTCGAATCGCGAAACGGCAGCATGATGTGTTTTTCGCCGGCGAGCGTGACTAGTATCTCCGGCCTAACAATCAAGATTTTTTTAAGGACAAGTTTATTTAGTTTTAACAAGGTGCGGATCTCTACGCTTTCCAGCTCTATTTCATGGGTGGTCAGCCGGAAAGAACTGTTGATATACGGATAGTCATTCAACGGCTTCTCGCGTGGCACCAGGGAAACATTGAATACTCGGATGTTGCCTTTCCAGAAATTTAGCCGCAGGTTTTCGAATTTTAATTCATATACATCTGCCACGGGGGTGGCATCGAAACTTTTGAGCAAAGCATCAGACAGCAGCCCATTGAGATTCTTGTACAGGAGTACACCGGCTGCGACGAGTATTACTAAAACAAAAAGTGCAATGATCCTTAAGGAATGCTTTTTTTTGACCGCGTGTTTACTGGTTTTCATCTGGTTATGATTAGGCCACGGTCACTACGCTCCATGAAATCATTATTCATATTTCCTTTTTCCATGGTATTTAACCTAGCGCACGCAGTAAATTACTAATTAATGCATTACTTCCAACAGCCCATTCAGGCATTAATTTAATAGGTTGAATTTCGACAGCATACTGCCGGTGCTAACCCGGATTTGCGAAGTGGCGGAACGTCACTCATTGAAATGGCGATGCCCGCGCGTGAACCAGCCGGCAACAAATGTGATGGCCAAAAAAGTATCTGCGTTCGGTGATTGGAGTCCCTGCAGCGGCATGGGAATTGGTGTCGGGTAAGGCGCCAAAAATGCAATGCGAGCACAGTCGACTGACGGGAAAAATCATCGGGGCACTTTCAGTTCTTCGCACCGGTAGGATAATGGCATCAATATTCTTTATTAGTACTAAGATTAGCGCAATTATAAACTTGAGACCACTACAACAGACCAGACCAATATGAACGACCAAAACCAAAAAAGACTTTTCTACGGCAGTTGCTTCGCCCTGATCACCACTGCCTTTTCCTTCAGCATCCGGGCAGGTATTCTTCCCCAACTGGGGGAATCGCTCAGCTTGTCAGCGGAACAACTGGGGTTCATTAATTCCATGTGGTTTTTTGGCTTTCCCATTTCGATGGTGATCGACGGCCTTGTATACCATACCGTCGGGCCGAAGAGAATCATGCAATTTGCGTTTTTCGCCCATGCAGTCGGCATCTTAATGACCATATATTCAGGAAGTTACATATGACTCCTCATTTCTACTTTCCTGATCGGGTTAGGCAATGGATGTACGGAAGCTGCCTGCAATCCAATGATCGCCGATACCTATGAGGGTGAGCACATGAGTAAAATGCTGAACCGGTTTCACATGTGGTTTCCTGGTGGCATCGTCATGTTACTTGGATCTTCCATTCTTGTTACCATTGGCGTATATCTGTTTAGCACGCAGACAGGCGCCATGGCATACGTTGCCGCAGTGATTTACGCATGTGGCATCGCTTACTTCTGGCCCAACATGATCGGCTTCATTGCGGACAAAATTCCGAAAAGCGGCGCTTTCGGTATGTCCATCATTGGTGCGGTAGGTATGTTCTCAACTTCCATCTTCCAGCCAATCATTGGACGGTGGATAGACTCAGACAGGGCTGAGGCTGCTGCGCAGGGACTGACAGGAGATGAGCTGGAATTGGTTGCAGGCCAGGCCACACTGGGTACCACTGGTCGTGTTGCCGGCCATCCTCATTGTCCTGTTCACCATTCTGCTGTTCTGGGTCCGTGGGATGAAAAAGACAAGCCCCGCAGTGTCTTAAGAATCAACACTTCTTGCGGCTATCCAGAAACTTGTTCCTTGACAAGTTTCATGGACGGGCTATGCGCAAGATGACCGGATATGGGGCATGAGCCAATAAAGACGCGCTTGCCTACGAGCTATTGGTGCATGAGACTGCGATGCGCTCTACGATATAATTGCGCGTGGCGGTAAATCTTTGTCCAGCTGCTCTACAGATCGCTGTCAGCTATTGTATCTTTTTTCGCCCCCTGAAAGACACCATTCGTCTGGCTGTTTGGCTTATTCTGTCGTTAACACAACGTTATTTTGCCGCGTTGCACCGCTTTCTGTAATATTGCCGCCCCTTACAAAAGAATTCAGTAACAACTTTTGCAAACCCTTGTTAACAATAGTAACAACCAAAAAAAATTACGACGATGATCAGAAATTCAAAATTAATTGTGCTCTTGTTGCTGACTGCTGCGACTGCATTCGGCCAAACAGCGTACAAATGCGATATCAAAAACAGCAAACTTACCGTCCAGGGGACATCCACGTTGCACGACTGGGAGTCGGTGGCAGAATCTTATACCGCAAACGCCACTGCTGCTGACGGATCCCTAAAAGATGTTTCGCTTGTTGTAAAGGTCAATTCGATAAAGAGTGGCAAATCCGGCATGGACAAAAACACCTATAGTGCGCTAAATGCAGATGCCCACCCCACCATTACGTTCAAGGCCAAGCAGCTTACAATTTCCGGTACAACGATAAAGGGCGAAGGTCAATTGACAATTGCCGGCAAGACCAAAACCATTCCGGTAACTTTTAATTATGAGCAATGGACCCCGGATTCGTATCAGGTCACGGGCGACGTTAAACTCATCATGACCGAATACGGAGTAAAACCACCTGTTGCCATGTTGGGTACCATAAAGACAGGTGACGAGGTAACCATTCATGCTGAACTAAACATGATCAAGTGAGGGTGCGGCACACTGTCAACCCTGCATCCCTTAAATATTTAAATATCTCTCTATGAAAAAAGGAATTCTACTATTCTCATTAGTGCTTGTGCTTCAGTCAGTTTGCTTCCAGGCATTTGCCCAGCTGCCGGCCTTGCAATACTACCGGACAAACGACAAGGGCGGACTCAACGTATTTGAGCCATCAAAAAATGATACCATAAAATTCGAAGGAATAAAGGTCCGGTTGGGTGGCGATTTTGCCATTCAGTTTCAAGGGCTCCGGCAGACAAATGCATTGGATAGTCTTGTTCAGTTGGGGTCGAACTTCAACCTGCCATCTGCAAATTTTAATATCGACGTACAACTTGCTGCTGGCTTGCGCATGCACCTGCGCACATACCTTTCATCGCGTCACCACCCCGAAGCCTGGGTGAAGGGCGGTTACATCAGGGTGGATAACCTGGATTTTATCAAACCAGGGTTTCTGTCAGGCATCATGGATGTCGTCAGCGTCACCGTAGGTTTGGACGAATTCAACTACGGTGATGCACATTTCAGAAGATCCGATAATGCCAGGACAATCTTCAATCCGTTCGTTGGAAACTATATCATGGATTCGTTCTCCACCGAAATCTTTGGGGAAGCGACCATACAAAAAAACGGTTTTCTCGCCGTACTGGGTTTCACCAACGGAAAATTAAACCAAAGCGTAATTGTAAATTCCAACACCGACAATAAGCTATCTTTTTATGGCAAGGCAGGTTACGATTCCCAAATCAACGATGATCTTCGCGTCAGGCTTACGGCCTCCTGGTATATTAACAAGGGCACCTCGACGGGCACATCACTATACGGCGGCGATCGTGCAGGAGGGCGCTACTATGATGTCCTGAAGGACTTGAAGACTGGCGGTAGTGACTTTGAAGGGCGGTTCAACCCTGCGTTCAAAAAGATGACTGCGGTCCAGGTAAATCCGTTTCTGAAATTCAAAGGCCTGGAATTTTTCGGGATCTATGAAATGGTATCCAATGCAAAAGATCAGGGCGACGGCAGCTTTACCCAACTTGCAGGAGAACTGCTTTACAGGTTTGGCAAAAACGAAAACCTCTACATTGGCGGCCGCTACAATAGTGTGAATGGAAAAACGCAGGAGGGAGCCGGTACGCGCTCAATCAATAGGGTCAACGTAGGTGGCGGCTGGTTCATCACGAAAAATATCCTCACCAAGGTGGAGTATGTAAGCCAAAAATACGACGATGCAGGGTGGGCGGGTACCAAGTATAATGGTGCGACGTTCGATGGATTTATGGTAGAAGCTACAATCGGATTCTAGTGTCAGCCCATATTGTTATAAGGAATGGTCGATTCATTAATCGGCCGTTCCCGCTTCAATTATTTCTATCGTGATGTCAAAGTTGATCACCAAAGCATCTTTGACTTTGACCATGCCCATGAACTTAGACGGCGGTTCAAGTCCGAAGTCGGTCATGTTCAAGCTTTGCTGTCCTTTGATGATATAGGTATTCCCTTCCTTTATCAATTGTCCTTCGCGAATGTGCTCTTTATGGTCCTGACCGGCCAGCCTGATTTTTACGGAAGACTCGGCATCTGATTTGCCTTCTGTGAGCCCATTGCCCTTGTTAAATACGATGCTCTGTATTTCAAGACCAATGGTAGGATACTCGTCTCCCTTTATGGTTGATTTGAAGTCCTTGGTCATTACTTTCATTCCGCAGTCAAATTCGTTCACATTCAGCGTGATCAGAAAGTCACGAAAGTCAATCCCCTTATCTGTAACCCGGCTGAATATTTTAAGGTGCTGAGCACGATTTCCCTGAACGGCAGTACAGGTAAAATTGTTAACGTTGGTTTGTCCAAGGATTTTTGTTTCAGAGGACAGTATGCGCACAACATCTCTTTTCGCCGACGTCATGTCAGTTTTGAGATTCGCTGAGAACAGGATAAGTGCGAGGAGTGCGCCGTAGTGCATCAGAGCGGTTTTAGGTTCAACCGATAAAACTACATTTTTACCAACAGGGTTCCAATTATTTCATTCTTCGAAATAGCGATCATTTCGAGCATCGTGTCTGTTGAATGATATCATTGTTACGCTGCTATTTCCGGAAGGTTAAATATAAATATGCATCCAAAGGAAATAAAGAAGAACGCGTTACCCACAATGGCGTATCTTTTGCATGCTGATGACTTGATTATCAACTTGTTATTTTCTGTTTTTGACGGGCGGATCAAGTCGTGAAATCAACTCTGAGGGTAGACTTTTCAGCACCATGTCAACGGCTTCCTGCGGCGTGTCGACGATGCGCGAAAATCCGATTTCTTCCTGGGAGAAAACACCCTGATCAGCCATGTAGGAAACCCAATCGAGGAGGCCACTCCAGAATTCACCTCCTACCAGCACTAGTGGAAAGGGACCGATTTTTTTGCATTGAATCAGCGTCGCTGCCTCAAACAGTTCATCTAAGGTTCCGAGGCCGCCAGGCATCGCAATGAAGGCGCAAGAATACTTCACCAACATCACTTTGCGAACAAAAAAATATTTGAACTGAAAGCTATCGGTTACATATGGATTTGGCGCTTGCTCATGTGGCAGAATAATATTAAGTCCATAGGTGGGCCCTCCTGCTTCGTGTGCCCCACGATTAGCCGCTTCCATGGCCCCGGGGCCACCGCCGGTCAGTACAGTGAATCCTGCCTTGGCAAACTTTGAACCGGCCAGACGAGATAATTCATAATAGGAATCACCTGGTTTGAACCTTGCAGAGCCAAAAATAGTAACCGCGGGACCGATCTTTTCCAACTTCTTGAAGCCCATTTCAAACTCTTTCGTGATCTTATTGAGTCGATGCCCTTCTTTCTTCGCTGATCTTGTATGTGATAGAAAATCGTGCTCCGCAAGGCTTGACTTGCTGGCCGCGTGCGGAAGCTCGTAATGAAGCTGGGCATTTTTCCAATGCCGTTGCCACGCATTTTCCCACTCTTGCGGTGTTAATCTTTTGGATGACGGTATTGTTTTTTTCGACATGTGTACATTTTTATGGTTTTCTGAAACAACGCATCTCGTGGTGTAAATTTTTTCGAAAGAAAGTTATATTCATCATATTTACTTGCAAATTTAATTCAATAACGACACCTCAGAAAAATTATTCTATGAAGCCTGAACCCATTGTGTTGCCACCGGAATTCAAAGGACAAAGTTTTCCGATTGGACCAACGCTGCATCCGGACGGCGCCAATTTTTGTTTATTCTCAAAGCACAGTACGGGCGTGGAATTGCTTCTTTTCGACACCACCGAAGACACGTTTCCCAGTCGGATCATCAGGCTGAACCCGAATATAAATAAAACCTATCATTATTGGCACACTTTTGTGCCGGGGATTCGTGCAGGTCAACGCTATGGATACCGGGTAATCGGTCCGTATGACCCGCACCATGGCCACTGGTTTGATGGTGACAAAACTTTGCTGGATCCCTATGCGAAGGCCGTTGCCGTTCCCCGACAATATCAGCGCAACGCATTTTGTAAGTTTGGCGATGCCGGAGTACCCGCCATGAAAAGCGTGGTGTGCGATACGAAAACCTACGATTGGGAGAATGACGAGCATCCAAGACGTCCGTTTTCAAAAACAATTATTTATGAAATGCACGTTGCCGGGTTCACGAAAAACCCCAATTCAGGAGTGTCTCCCGAAAAACGAGGCACATTCCTGGGGCTGATTGAGAAAATACCATACCTGGTTGACCTCGGCGTCACCGCTGTTGAACTGTTGCCGGTTTTCCAGTTTGACGCTCAAGATTGTCCGCCTGACCTGGTCAACTATTGGGGTTACAGTCCGGTATCTTTTTTTGCCATTCATCAGGCTTACGGTACAAGCGATGATCCCTTGAAGGTCCTGGACGAGTTCCGGGATATGGTAAAGGCGCTTCACCGCGCCGGCATTGAGGTATTACTGGATGTTGTCTTCAACCATACAGCAGAAGGAGGCCAGTCAGGGCCAACGTTGAGCTTTCGGGGGATTGACAACAGCATATACTACACGCTAGAACGAGACAAGTCGCAGTACGCCAATTACTCGGGCACAGGAAATACCCTAAATGCAAATCAATCCATCGTGCGGAGAATGATCAGCGACAGTCTTCACTTTTGGGTGAAGGAAATGCATGTTGACGGTTTTCGGTTTGACCTGGCCGCTATACTATCCCGAGACGAAAAAGGAATGCCGATTGAAACCCCTCCGGTGTTGTGGGACATAGAATCCGACCCTGTGCTGGCCGGAACAAAGCTGATTGCAGAAGCCTGGGATGCCGCGGGGCTTTACCAGGTGGGCAGTTTTGTGGGGGACAGCTGGAAGGAATGGAATGGGAAATTCAGGGACGATATCAGGAGCTTCATGAAAGGCGACAACGGCGGTATTTCAAGATTTGCCACCCGTGTGATCGGCAGTCCTGATATGTACGGTGATCAAAACCGGGAACCGGAGCAGAGCATAAACTTCGTCACTTGCCACGATGGCTTCACACTGAACGATCTGGTTTCCTACAACCACAAACATAATGAAGCCAACAAGGAAGACAACAGGGATGGAAGCAATAGCGACATGAGTTGGAATTTCGGCATCGAAGGACCTTCGGCAGACCCACAAATTGAAATGCTCCGCGCCCGGCAGGTCAGAAACTTCCTGATGTTGACCTTGTGGTCCATTGGGGCTCCCATGATATTGATGGGGGATGAGGTGCGCAGAACCCAACATGGCAACAACAATGCCTACTGCCAGGACAACGAATTGTCATGGTTTGATTGGAATTTGGTAAACCAATGCAGAGACTTATTTCGCTTTGTAAAGCTTATCATTGAGGTGCGCTCACAACGAGACACCGCGCGTGATGAATTTAGCATGAGCCTCAGCCAACTTCTTGACCGCCGCATCATCACCTGGCATGGCGTCAAACTGAATCAGCCGGATTGGTCGGACCATTCTCACAGCATAGCTGTTACCGTGCAATCGCTCAGTGGCGATACCGCCATGCACTATATGATCAATGCATTTACGGCACCGCTGGAATTTGAGGTACCAACGCATAATGACTCCGTTGTATTCCATTGGAGAAGATGGATCGATACCTCGCTCCCATCGCCGGACGACATATGCCAGCTATCGGATGCCGCTGAAATTTCCAATAACGCCTATGTTGTAAATGCCCATACATGCGTAATTCTTGTCGCCCGCCTGAGTTAATCTGTCACGGTGATAGCAAGTTTGCAATTTACTGCCAAGCCAAAAAAGAAATCACGTGATGCACATCTTGGTTCGGTGAGAAAAAAGACTTGTATCCGCGACATTGAAATACCGATTTCATTGCAACCCTGAATTTCTACCAAAACAATAGCGATACCCAAAAAAAAGGGTTCCGATATCAACTATCGAAACCCTTTAAAAATAAAATACAACCTTCCTGCACGTCTGCGCGTCAATCAGAAAGCGGTGCGATTCTTATTCGGTGCTTACAATCTTGTTCCGGATGGCATTAGTCTTTTCACTCAGTTCCATGACCACAGCATCATTCATCAATTCAACGCCCTGGTTATTGGCAATCTTTTCATCCACATTCAGTTTATCATAAACTGCAATAAGTTCCTCCAAAGCATTCACATAGAAAGGATAATTGGGATTTGCTTCTGCAGTCATAGTGTCGCTATAAGACTTAATAAAGTTGTAAATAGTGACGATGTTCTGACGCTGACCAAGTACCAATTTGAACAAAGGTACCAGGATCGCTGTACGGGCGTCATCGGGAAGCAGGTCTTTTGGATACGATTCAAGGGTGCCAAGGGCAAGATGGAGATTCTCAATCTGGTATGCCGCCATGGCAATGCCGGCCAGTCTTTCGCGATCAGTAGCCCGAAGGTCCATAGTTGATTCATATAAAAGATCCGTAACAACGTTCTTCACCGAGTCATTCTGCGACAGATTTGCATTATACCGTTGCATTAAGAACTCCAGCACATTACTTTCAATACCAATCGTTTTGCTGAGCTCATGCGCCGCAACGAAGTGTTGCTTCGTCGTTTCAGCTTTGCCATAGGCAATGCTATAGTTAAGGTCGGAGAGGTAAATACCCATATTGGCAGCTGCATTTTCCCTATTTCCCGCATAGGCAGAGTAGTTGTTCGGATCGCTCATTAGGGCAGGTTCGAATTCAGCCGCAGTGGCGAACAACCGGGCAGCTACCTCTGTTGGTGCCATCAGGTCATTAAAGAAAGCATCGCGTTGCGCGGTCAATGCATTATTTGTTCCACTTTCTGTGGTTTCAGTAGTTTCTTTGCTCTTTTGGCAACTCCATGCAAAGGAGCCTAAGAGTAAGATGAAAAAGAGTCGTTTCATGTCGAATGAGGTTAAGGTTATTTCAATGCAAAATGTAAAAAATTGCGCTGGTAAAAATACAACCTCTTTGGTGATAAAATGCACTTAGATTTGTGAAAAAATCAAGACAATCTGCCCATTTGGGCATGAATTTTACGATTATCTGCTCCTTTCAGGCCACTTTTTCAGTTCAGACCACCAGCGGCCAGGGATACCAGGTCGGATCAGCTTCCAAGCACGCCCGACAAGAGATAGCGTGTACTCGGCTCGAATTCATATTGTTATGTTGACCATCGATGTACCAGTCTACCACGCCAGCAACCTGCCATGCACAGTGTCTGCAAGTAATTATTGTCAACGGTACCGCTATTGAGATCTGACAAAGATTGAAGTGGGTTTACTCCAGGTCGGAAACCAATCAAGCGCAGGACAAAATCAGGGCTTTCGCGGTGCAACGGAAATAGACTAGCGTAAGTGGAAAAATGAAAATACCAAAAGAACTGCATTGCGGTGGCCTTTTTCTATATTTCTTCAATTTCATAAAAAAACGCTTAGTCGCACAAAATAACAATCGGGATGAATCAAAAATTCAAATTCCCCAACGTCTTGGCCATCATGATTGGGTTTATCTTGTTTTCAAGCCTTCTGGCCTACATTATTCCGCGGGGCGAATACACCAGAATCACCGATCCCGTTTCCGATCAAATAACCGTCGTCCCCGGATCTTTCCAATTGGTTGAAGGGGACCGGTTGTCGGTATTTCAAATCTTCATGAGCATTCCCGAAGGGATCATTGGAAGGGCAGATTTGATTGTCTGTATCCTGTTGCTTGGCGGCTGCTTCTATGTGATTGAAAAAACGGGCGCTTTGACCGACGGTATTCGTTACCTGACACACAAGATGCGCGGAAGGGAAGATATCGCATTGATCATTGTGGGATTTGTTTTTACTGCCGGTTGAGCGCTTGAAGGCCTTCAGGAAGAAATTATCGCGATGACGCCGGTACTGCTGTATTTTTCAAAACGGTTGGGCTACAACGCTTTTGTAGCGGTCTCGGTCAGCTACGGCGCAGCGGTGATTGGCAGCGCATTCAGTCCAATAAACCCCTTTGCCGTAGTGATTGCTCAAAAAGTGGCAGAATTGCCGTTCCTGTCAGGGGCAGGTTTCAGGATGATCATCCTTTGTCTCGCCTTCTTCCTCTGGATGCTGATGGTTATTCGGTATGCCAACAAAAACAAGGTCAAGAAGGCAGACGATCAGGACCAGAGAGCGGTACCGATGGGAAAGAACAATATGGTAATCCTCACACTGCTAGCGCTTGCCTTTGTGCTCTTGATCTTCGGAATGTTGAAATTAGGCTGGGGCTTTAATGAGCTTTCTGCGGAGTTTTTCTTACTTGGCATTGCTGCCGGAATGATTGGGGGGCTCGGCGTAAACGGAACAAGCGAAGCTTATGCTGCTGGATTCAGGGAGATGACCTTCGCCGCTGTCATCATGGGCCTGGCCAACAGTATTACCGTGGTACTGCAGCAGGGCTTGATTGTCGACTCGATCATTCACGGATTGTTTTTGCCACTTGCCTATTTGCCGGTTAGTTTATCCACCATCTTGATGATGTTATCACAGGCATTGTTGCATTTGCCTGTGCCCAGCTATTCCGGTCAGGCTATTCTGACCATCCCAATTTTGACGCCGCTCTCGGATTTGATCGGGTTGTCGAGACAAGTGTGCGTCTTAGCCTACCAATATGGAGCGGTTATGATGGATATGTTAATCCCCACGAATGGTGCCTTGATGGCGATCCTCACCATTTCGGGAATTTCGTTTGACAAGTGGTTTAGCTTTGCATGGAAGCCTACGGCAGCCATCATGGTATTGTCTGTACTGTGGCTATTGTAGTAGCGGTTTTCATCGGTTTCTAAATGCACGGGGAAGGGTTCATTGGGATGTGAGTGGCCCCAGGCAACAGATTGATTTTTTGGCAGCACCCTATTTAAGGGTGTTTACTTTCTATATTCCTGCTTGGCCTGGTGCCGATGTTATAAGCCACACACCGCGCGGCGCGTGATTGCAAAAAACTACGCTTGGACCGTGACGCAACCATCGTTACAGGGCTCTTTTCAGCGCATGTAATAAGTGAAGTTCGCCTGAACCACGACATTAAGTCTCGGCTGGCCCGCAATAAATTTTGCAATCCGCAATGCGGCTGATGTTCTAGGCCCGAGCATTTTACCAATATCGGTACGGACAAAAAAGAAGTTTGTGCTTTCCGTAAAGGAACGCGTATACATTATGTTCAATGAAAACCACCCATCCCAATCTTCAATTTGGGCCACCAAGGGTATTGCCATGGAAAGGTTTTGTACTTTATTATCTTTTTCAGGATCCTCAGGATCAGGAACACCATCACTGCCGCCCTGACTGTTCGCCTCGTTACCTGAAAGCTGAAACCGTATTTCAGGATAAAATGACACCGCCGGCCCAGGTCGCATCGTGAATATAATCCCGGGTTTATACAGCCATACACCAGCACCCCGTCCCAATCTGTACTCACCTGTCGGTGCCGATACGTCCAGCGATAGTGATACCCTCGCCAGGCCGATAGTATTCTTTACACTGTAAGGCACAAATAAATACGACATCTTGAGATCACCAAATCCGGTGGTGTTTTCAAACCCCGCGTAGTCAGCATTAAACACTGTGTGCACCAACGGCAAAGACATACCAAACAAGTGACGCTTATTACCCAGCCCATAATAGTATCCCAGTCGCAGCGCATAGAATTGCGCCTCGTTATGAAAAAAATAAGATTCTATATCAACCGCAGCCCTGCCTTGCATGGAAACCGGATCGGACGCATTGTCGGTACTTAACTGTTGACCTGCCAATTGAAATAAAGGAATAGTCATTAACAAGAGCACTATTTGTAACCTGGTATACATGAGAAACAAATTTCGTTAACCGATGTCAAACAATCCTATTCTTGTGTCGGTTTGGAGAATCTTAATGCAAATACTAAAATGACCACATAACATATGATGGGCATCAGATATGCAGTTGCAACATCAAATTTATCCGCCACTTGTCCCATCAACGGTGGAAATAGAGCGCCTCCGACCACGCCCATCACTATAAAAGAAGAAGCCTTCTCCTTTAAGTCGTGTAGGTTTTTTAGCCCCAATCCAAAAATGGTGGGGAACATAATCGAAAAGGTAAACTGCAGGCCGATCAGACTCACAAAAGATACCCATCCCCACGTTTGCCAGATCAACAAGCAGAAGACAATACTACCCGAAGTATAAATAGCCAAAAGCTTATTCGCTGAAATGAAGTTCATCAGGTAAGTTCCGATGATCCTGCCGGCCAGCATCATCACCATGCTTAACCCGAAGTAGTAAGCGGCGCGCTCATCGGTCATGCCGGGCATGTACCGTACGGCGTAGTTGATAAAAAAAGCCCATGTTCCTCCTTGTGCCGCAACGTTGAAGAACTGTGCTACCACTGCCCACCGGAAATGCCGGTACTGAAATAATTCACGATACGATCTGTCTTTTCCTGTTATTGAAACACGCTCGTGAAGCGGTGGTACTTTTATGAACCAGAACGCTGCAGCGATCGCTAACACAACTGCCCCGATGACAGCATATAATAATTTAACAGACATGAGATCCGTTTGTGTATCACCCGTGTTTACTTCACTTAGTATAAAGAATCCGCCCAGTAGGGGGCCAATGATGGTGCCAATTGCATTAAACGTCTGTGAAAAATTGATTCGTTGCTCGGATTTTCGCTCGTCACCAAGCGCTGCAGAGAATGGATGAGCAACGGTCTCCAGTGTCGCTAACCCGCAAGCCAGAACAAATAAGGCGATCCGAAAAAATCCAAACGACTCCGCCCCGGCAGCAGGGATAAACAGAAAAGCCCCGATGGCATACAAGCACAGTCCGAAGATCACACCATTTTTGTAGCCAAATCTATTCATAAAAATTCCTGCTGGAATTCCCATCACAGCATAGGCACCGAAAATCGAAAACTGTACCAGGCCAGATTCTCCAAGGGTTACACCAAGTACTTTTTGAAAATGTCGGTTTAATACATCGCCCATCGAAATGGCAATGCCCCAAAGCATAAACAAACTGGTTACAAATGTGAAAGTCGCAATGTATTTGCGCTCCGTAAGCGGAATCTTTTCCATAGGATGGGAGTGGGTTTCAGGTGCTTATTGACAAACTGCTCTTCTCCAACGTTGATACCACAAAAGTCCATCAGGCATTTGAGACGTACAAGGTTTTCGTTGAACGAGTCAATATAAGACAAATTAGAAAGAATCTAAATTCTGAATCCTATTTGATCTCAAATCAAAACGTGAAGTGAGCAAGCTTACACCTGAGGTAATACAGAACGAATACTTTTGATTCAGTGGTTTGAGCAACCGCTGAGGTTCATCCTTTCATTAAATCCTTCAGCCGCTCCTTTATTAACGTCCATAGGCCGGTATCTACATTTTAATTCTTTATGGCAATCAATTCTTTTTCCGTAGATGGAACCTCCTTTCCTGGTATGAAATAATATTCCATCAGCCCCGATGGCACCCCATTTTGCACAGGTGTCTCTTCGAAAAACCTCCGGCCATGGTAACCCTGCTTAAGCTTCCAGTCCAAAAAATAAAGTGTATACAGCGCCAACCATTCAAACCCAACGCTCGCATCCCCGGGGGACGGCCCTAAAATACCCGGCATCATTTTTTCCCAAGCCCCTAAATTCAAGTAATACAGTTCTCGCAAATGCGGCAGGCTCAGCAGATACCGATCAGCATAACGGTAGTTATTGATCAAGTCAGGATTCGCAGACGCCTGCGGCGAGTGCATCACCAACATTGGCTTGGTCGAATGGTTGATGTCAAAGTAGGGAGACTTCTTTATAAGCTCATATTCAAGCGAATTCAATATTGCCCCATCAATACTCACCAGAGCTTCAATTGACGGGTCTCTCATCATCCAGGCCAATCCTGTCAAGGCGCTTATACCGGTCCCCACAACCGCCATGGGCTGCCCACTTGCTTTGAATTCTTTTTTGATCACAGATAGGGCAAACTGACAATCCTGCACAGCTGTTTCAATTTCACTTACATGTTGACCATTGAAATCCTCCGTAAATGTTCCATGCCTTGAAACGGAAACCACGACATAGCCATACGATGCCAGATACTCAATGAGTATATTATTAAAATGGGGACTCTCCGGATACACCAGAATTGGAAACGACCCCTCAATGTATGAAGCATTCCTGAACGCGTGTGTGTTAGCATTTAGTAATTCCGCAAGGTGGCTCAACATCACAATGCTGTCACCACCTGCCCGTGAAAGTTCAACGTTCATCCTGTGGATGGATTCCGTCCGCGTCCGTTTTGTTACTTCCCGTGGGTTAACCATCCGTGAAATCTCGTCAACATAGCCGCTGAACATCATGTTCGGATGATTTGCCTTCACCGTCGCCGGATACCACACGCTGATGTGTACTCCCCTACCCTGACGAAACCTCATGAACTGCTCCTGCAGGGGGGGACGCCCCATATCATAATGGATACCGGCCTTGAATCCCACTTTATATGGGCCTTGCTTCAATGCAGTTTGAATAAACTGCTGCCCGATAGTTTGTTCGAGCTGAAAAATAAAAAGCACTGCTAACCATATTTTCATACCTGTCTTACAATTGGCTAACCATTCTTCTTGCTTTGCAATACGCTGGCAAAGGGGTTTCATGATTGCATTACCCGATTACTATTCTTCTCTAACGATACAAAAAAGGAAATATTCGCCGATGGAGAAAAAAAAAGGCCACTACCGTATTTCGGTACTAGCCTTTACGTCTTTGATTTCCAGAAACCTACTTCACCAGCTCCATATCTTTGATGCCGTCAAAGGATGGTTCAATAACCCATCTGCCAGTTTTATCAATAACACCCCATCGCTCCCCTTTCTTGACAGCGGCATAACCATTCTTGAAATCACGGGAACCGTCAAACTGTGGCTCGATCACCCAGCTACCTTTGCTGTCCAGAAAACCAAATTTTCCATCCTTACGCCCTCTTGCTAAGCCATCCGAAAAGTCTTCAAAAATATCAGTATCGCCAGCGCTAACGACTTCTCCTGTTTTCGAAACATATCCCCATGTGTCGCCTGTCTTGATCCGAGCGAGCCCACTTTCCGCCTCAAAGTCCTTGGCAACCGTGAACGTAGGTTTGATGACCCACTCTCCTTTTTTATCGATAAAGCCAACGGTTTTGTCTGCTGTTTTGGCCCAGGCCAGTCCGTTGTGAAAATATCCAACACTTTCGAATTGAGCCTGAATTGCGATTTTGCCTTCCTGGTCTATGAAACCAAATTGCTTATCAGCTGCCCGAAATGGGGCCAGTGATTCTGAAAAAGTTTTAACGTCCAATATACCGGAACCTTCCACTGCTGTTTCTTCTCCCTTGGTGTTCAGCACCAAATATTTATCCCCGGATTTTACAGGAACATATCCCCCATTAAAATCAGTAGCATCATCGTATTTCGCCGGGATTGCCAATTTTCCTGCGGTATTAAGAAAACCCCACTTGTCACCTACCTTAACAGGAACCAATCCATCTTCAAATCCCTTCAAATTAAAGCCGAAACCATCAATCAGCTTAAATCCCTTAACCTCTGTGTCTAGCCGCTCCCCCTTCAGATTAATGAAATAGTACTCCCTGCCCTTTGATTGGTATATCGGTGCCAACCCCGAGCTGGAGAATTCATAACACTTTTCATACTGTGCCGGAATGATTAATTCGCCTTTCAAATTAGCGTATCCCCACTTCTTCTCACCGGCCGGCTTCACCTGTGTGACGTAGGTTTGAGAAAATGCACGCGACGCGATTGCTAGTATTAGCAACAGACTTAAGAGTGTTGTCTTTTTCATAATGGTTGATTTTAAATAACGAAATTAAAATTTTGTTAGTTTTTCTAATGCCTTTATTCCCAGGTTTAACTAAAATTATTTGCGTCACAACGTATTGTAAGGTAAAGAGATAAACCGCTTTCTCAATAACCTGCAGCCAATTAATTCGTTCAGAAAAAACACGAAATTTTATTAGAGTAATACGTCGTTGCATAGTCAAATATAGCGACGGACTTTTCTCAACCTAAAACTCTCCAAAGCCAAATTGTGTGTTGAAACATATTTTGAGGGATGCGCAATTAGATTGATCTTGATGATACCTCTTCACAGGCTTTTGATGCTAGAATGGGTTGGTCTTTCCTTTCCAAACGCCCTGATTTTCGTCTATCCGGAATATTATGGCCCTGGAGGGTTCGTTAAGTTGAAACTCATTTAGCCAGGCCCGTAAATGGCCCATTTTTCGCCTGAGTTGTAATGTTGATCACATACCAACCGTGCTATATCTTAAATAGCTTTTTTGCGTTTTCGTACAGTATTTTGCGTTCTATTTGCTCAGTCGTCGCCAACTTTCTGATTTCTGCAATAGTTCGCACCCCCTGGCAGGCGGTATCCACCGCTGCAACGCCGTTGTTACCAGTATCTGTGCAGTCACTTCCAAATAGTAATTTATCCTGATGACGGGCAAGAAACTCCCGTGCGTGACCTTCGTCACGGGCCAAAGCATTAAATCCGGAGCCTGCAGAAAGATCGCCATACATATTTGGATAATCACCCAGCAAACGGTCGGTCAACCCGCCCGGAGTTAGTTTTCCCCCCGGATACATCACCGTCTGGTCGCTGTTGTCCTTGTCAATATTTGCCCACCAGGTCTGGGCATGTCCGATAAAATTCACCTCAGGGTATTTCTCAAGCATGGTATGGAATCGTTCAAAACCGTAGTTATACCTTTGAAACTGCCAATGCATCAGCACCGGAACATTATAGCCTTTTGCCAACTGGTAAATCTTTTGCATCTCGCGTGAATCACATTCAACGCCAAACTTCAATTCGCCAATAACTACCGCACCGCGTTTAAGATATTTTTCTATCGTTTTCACCGCCTCAGGATGATCCGGTACTTCATTGGCACCGAAAAAAAATTTGTTCGCGTGCTTTTCAGCAAATCTACAAGCTACCTTATTACCCGAAACCATCGCCTCCAACCCATTGGAAAGACCGTTATGGGTAGATTCTGAAACCATAGGCCGGCCCGCCGGCAGCAGAATAGTGGTGGTAACGCCCATGGCCCGTTGGTGTTGCACCAAATATTTGTTGTCACGCCCGGTGTAATCTGTGTGCTGATGAATATCAATAATTGGCTCAGGCTCATTAGCAGAAATATCAGAAATACAGGAGGCATTTAATTTCAAAGCCGTCCCTGCGACAAGCATGCTGGTGACACCCACAAATCTTCGGCGGGATAAATCCCCCTTCAGTGCCTTACCAACTTCAGTATCCTTTCTTGTATTCATTTTTCAGTACTATCGAATTAACGTTTGACTATTTGCTTCAAACACAATAAATCAACTTACTCAAAAACACTTTATCTATCAATTCTATACGTGCCGGAAGTCGTGAAGATTGCAGCAAGCGCCGAAATTTCTCCCTGTTGATTGTAAAACTTGACTTTATATTCTATCCAATGGCAATGCCTTGCGCATCATGCCCTCGTTCATTTTACTACCCATACCAAAAGGCATCAAGTATTTGGCCATAAAAGCCATCATCTTATTGATGCCTCCCGGCACAATCGATGCCTTCTTGCCAAGTTGTTTAATGGCTATTGCCGCTACCTTGCCTGCCTCCATTTTCTTCATGGGTGTTTTATCCCAATCAATACCGGTACCCTTGGCCATCGGTGTGTCTGTAAGCCCCGGAGACAATACACTCACATCGATGCCTTTTTGCCTTAATTCACCATATAGCGACAGGCCAAGGTTTAGGACATAAGCCTTTGAACCTGCATAATTTGATAGGTATGGGTTAGGCATGTGTCCGGACAAGCTGGACACCAGCAATACGCCCCCTCGCTTTCTATCAATCATACTTTTTACAAAATGATGCGTCAATGAAAGTGTTGAGATCACATTAAGCTGGAGTAGCGCCAATTCTTTATCAATATTTATTTTTGAAAACAGTCCGTTCGTATCCAGCCCCGCGGCAGGAACAAACAGACCCACTTCAAAAGGTTCTGATTCTCTCATGACCTGGGCTATGCCTTCGTTCTTGCTTAGATCGGCCTGGATCGTTACAGCATCTACGTTGTACCTGGATTTGATTTCTTCTGCAGTACGTTTTAATTCTTCACTTCCTCTCGCAACCAAGATCAGATTAACCCCCTGCTTTGCAATTTCATACGAAAGTGCCTTTCCAATTCCTGAGGTGCCTCCGGTAACCAAGGCATACTGGCCATATTTTTCTTTGAAATTAATCATATCATGATTTGTTTAGCGTCTTTAATAAAAGCTACCAATTGTATTCGAGTGTATAAACAGTAATTTAATTAATTGGAAACTAAAATGCTTCACTGTTTCTGGTGCAGCTTGGGTTTGATAAATCTTCACTAATTTTAAAAAATACTATCTTTCTGCGGGAAGAACATCACATATTTGCGCAACCTAATTTTATTCACCATGATTATCAATCGGAAACTCGTATTTCTGGCATTTGTCATTGCAACAGGATGCTCCAAACCAGCGGAGTCACCAAACACATACTTCCAGATACAAGCAAATCCATTATTCAACGAATTCAACAAGCCCATCAATTTTTCCAATCTCAAGGAAGAGCATTTTACACAAGGCGCGGATAGTGTTATCGCACATTGCAGAAAAGAACTGGAGAAAATATACCAGATAGATGCCGGTGACAGGACTTTTGACAATACGATGCTTGCCCTGGATGACTTGTACGATGACCTTGAACGAATAGCCAGCGTGTCGCAGTTAATGCAAAGCACGCATCCCGATTCGCTCATTCGAAATGCTGCGCTTGAATCGTTTACAAGAATGGAAAAATTCGGAAATGAAATCTCGCTGAGCGAAGATCTCTATCAGGCGGTAAAAGACTATTCGAAGACATCAGAAGCATCCGGCCTGACAAAGAATTATCAAGTGAAGTTTTTGAAAGAAACGTTGGAGGATTTTGAGCGCAATGGTTTCGCTTTGTCAAAAGAAAAACGCGATACTCTAAAGCTTATCAAAGATGAGATCACGGAAATTGGCAACGCCTTTGATCAAAATATTGCTGCCTACCAGGATTTTCTGATTGTGAGCGAAAAAGATATGGAAGGTCTGTCGAAAGATTATAAGGACGCGCGCAAGTTGCCCAATGGCACTTATAGGGTCGATCTTTCCTATCCATCATACCAGCCATTCATGAAATTTGCCAAGTCAGACAAAGCACGACAAGCGCTCTATATGAAGTATTATAACCGTGCAGCAGACAAGAATACAAAAACTTTGCAAAGGCTATTGCAAAAGCGCAAGGAGATGGCAACACTTCTTGGGTATAGTTCTTATGCAGCCTGGAGAGTTGCGGACCGGATGGCGAAAGACACAGAAACCGTATGGAATTTTGAACACACACTTTCATCAAGCGTAAAAGCCAAGGCCGATATTGATTATCAGGAACTGCTGGATGCAAGAAACTATCGTGGTACCGGAGCTACTGGGATTATTCAACCCTGGCAGAATTCATTTGTCAACAATATACTGTTGGAAGAAAAATACCAGGTTGATGAGGAGGCAATCAAAGCGTATTTCCCGTTGGATGCCGCACTTGATGGCCTCTTCCAGATAACACAGTCACTTTTCAATGTCACTTATAAAGAGGTACAGGATCCAAGCGTATGGAATCCGGATGTAAGGGAGTTTGAAGTGTATGATAATGACAAATTGATTGGTCGTTTCTACCTGGACTTCTTTCCACGCGACAATAAATACAAACATGCCGCTTGCTTTGGCATGATCAAGGGAAAATCTACACCGTGGGGTTACCAGATTCCTAATGCCACCTTGGTATGTAATTTTCCTCCACCAACACCCGACAAGCCTTCACTGATGCCACATAGTCAGGTGAGAAGTTTGTTCCATGAATTCGGACATGTACTCCATCAAATGCTTACGACCGCCGATCTTTCGAAACAATCAGGAACATCGGTAGCCCGAGATTTCGTAGAAGCCCCGTCACAAATATTCGAAAATTGGATTTGGGACTATACGTCGCTGGTACTATTTGCGAAACATTATGAAACCGGTGAAGTGTTGCCGAAGGAATTGTACGAAAAAATGATTGCTGCCAAGAACGTCGGTTCAGGCCTTGCTACAGAATCTCAAATTCTGTATGGAACGCTGGACATGACCTTGCATGACAAATATGATCCTTTTGGTGAAATACCAGTTGATGATGTTGTGCGAGACCTGACAATGGAAATCACGCACTTCCCTTATATTTCGGGTACTCATTTCCAGACCGCCTTTGGTCACCTTAACGGATATGGAGCCAGTTATTATGGATACATGTGGTCAAAAGTATATGCTGAAGACATGTTTTCAGAGTTTTCCAAACATGGTGTATTGGAAAAAAATACCGGGTTGCGCTATCGGAACATAATCCTGGCGAAAGGTGGTTCGGAAGAACCGATGGACCTCGTGAAAGAATTTCTGGGACGTGAACCCAATAACGAAGCATTTCTGAAATCGCTTGGATTGTAATCAGTTTCAATGATATTCAGTACTTACGGCATTGACGAATAGTGTCGTGAATAGGATATCCAAAAAGTGAATAGCGGATGTTTGTAACAAATAAAGTGCGAATCAGGAAATTGAAGAGATTAGCAAGTGCTATTCATTGGAGCTAAGCACTCAGGTCCTCTTTCAGCGCGTACTTATCCGGGTCCTGCTCAAACGAAACTTTGCAACCATCGCAGCAGAAAAAATAGTCTTTCCCTTTGTATGGTATTACATACTTAGCTGTACTTTTCTGAATGGGGATATTGCATACAGGATTGATAAAATATTCGTCCATATTCAACTCGGATCCCGCCTCCTTGCCCTCCATGTTTTTGTCATCGCGTAAATGCGTTATGATCTCCGCCAGAATGCTGATCGCTACTTCTTCCGGAAGTTTGGCATTGATATTCAGACCTGCAGGCGTTTTAATTCGTTTAAGTTCTTCAACGGTTACACCTTGTTTTTTAAGTTCATTGTAGATGGAGTTGGCCTTCCGGTAACTAGATACAAACGAAACATAACCACTGCCCGATCGAACAGCCTGAAACAAAGCTTGGGAGTCATTCTCTCCCTGCGTACATACAACAACGTACGTATTTGAAGTGATAAGGTCACTGCTTAATTGGTCGTCATCAACCAACTGGTCGGCATCCGGAAATGCGTCCTTCTCCACACCTTTTGCGAGGGCGGTAACCTCATAGCCTGTTGCCTTGCTAAGTTTCGAAAGCGCACGTGCTATTTGCGATTTCCCCAATATTATAATATGCGGACGAGGCAAAACCGGCTCGATGTAGACAGAAACTGAACCACCACTTTGGCAGGTCATATTATAAGATACAACGCCGTGCTTTATCACCTCCTCCGATCCGGGTGCGATGCTAACCATACGGGGCTTACCCTGGCGGATGGCCAATAAGGCCTCTTTCAGCACGATTCCGCGCGTGCAGCCTCCACCAATCCATCCCTTGATCGTCCCGTCCTGAAGGATGATGGCTTTGTCGCCCGGCTTTCCGCTGGAAGGCACCACCCGGTTTACTACCATCGCAATAGCAAAGGGGGCCTTCTCTTTCAGCATGCGGGTATAATTCTCCAAAAAATCGTTAGACATCGGCCAAGTAATTTTCAAGCTCCAAAATACTATCCAAACTATGCGCTGAGCGAAACACATCGATTTCCGGCAGGGCTGCTTTCATCCCCCGCGCCAGGGGCTGATATCCGGCCATACCTTTTAAGGGATTAAGCCAGATCAGCTTTCGCGTCCTCCGCTTTATTCTACTTAACTCATTTGCGAGCAGTTCCGGTTCCCCGGTATCCAGCCCATCACTCAAAATAATGGTCATTGACCGTCCTTGCAGTGCGCGTTTACAAAAATCATCATTGAAAGTCCTCAGGCAATCACCAATCTTGGTGCCACTCGACCAATTGTCGGTATTGGTTCCAAGGATTTTGAGCACTTGATCCAGGTCTCTTGTTTTTAAGAATTCCGTTATGCGCACCAATTTGGTGCTGAAGATAAAGGCTTCGATTTTTTGAAAATGTGAACGAAGGGCAAGGATAAAACGCAACAGAAAAAAACTGTACTTATCCATAGAACCACTCACGTCGAGTAAAATAACCAACCTGTTCTTTGTTGGCTTTTTGTGTTTCAGCTTTAATTCCAGCATGGCACCACCGCTGCTGATACTGTTGCGGATAGTCTGGCGTATATCAATCCTTCCCTTAGTGGTTGAACGCTTAAGTTTCTTCTTCAGTCGTCTGCTCATCTGTTTCCACAGGTTCACAGCAAGCTTCTCCAAATATTCACTGTCGATTTGTGATAATTTGGAGAAATCAGTCTTTCTCAACTGCTCTGCAGCATTTGCCCCGGATACATTTTTTGCTTCCTCCTCTTTTGCCTCCTTACTGTCTCCCTTTCCCATCAGCACCAGGGATCGTTGCATTTGCTTTTGCATGATCGACTGATTCTTCATGGTGATCCTGCTCTTGACAAAAGCCTTGGGCTGGCCCCAATAACTTTCAAACAGTTGATCAAACACGCGCGTATTTTCTTCCGAACTACAGAAAACAGATTTAAGCGCATACCGAAAAACTTCCTTGTCTGCAATAAGCCCTGTTGAAGCTATTGCCAGGGCCTCCTGTGCTTCACGGACTCCTACATTCAATTCATTGGACCGTGCATAGGCTGCAAAGCCTAAAATGGATTGTGTGACACTCTCGTAAGATTGATAATTTCGGTTCAATTGCGTAGCGCTGAATTGTTAAAAAACATCAAAATCAATCGGCTGTCGGGTTATCCGCCTTCAAGAATATTCGCCACTCCTGCTGACTTGATTTTTTCAGTATCGGAATATGACTTCAAGACAGAGCCCTGTGTCATCGCAAAAGATTCTTCGTCTAATTCCTTTTTACCCAAGGCATGCAGGCTCATCGCCCAGTCTAACGTTTCGGATATACCAGGTGATTTCTCCAGGTTCTTATTGCGTAATATGTGTATCGTTCGCACCAGTTGTGCTGAAAGCTTCTGGTTTATATCCGGCAGATGCTTGTGGACGATTCTCAGCTCCTTTTCAAAATCAGGATAATTTACCCAATGATACAAACATCTTCTGCGCAAGGCATCGCTTAGCTCCCGGGTGCGGTTGGAAGTAAGAATAACAAAAGGAGGATATTTAGCGCTGATCGTTCCAAATTCGGGGATACTGATTTGATATGCCGACAAGAGTTCAAGCAAAAAGGCCTCAAATTCCTCATCCGCGCGGTCGATCTCATCAATCAATAGCACAGGCGATTTGGTTTTACCCGAAATTGCTTTCAACAGTGGACGGGGCATCAAAAAATCCTCTCCAAAAATATGCTTTTCTTTTTCGGTATCGGTTTTCTGGTTTGACTCCTGGATCTTTATCGAAAGCAATTGCTTTTGATAATTCCATTCATATACTGCAGAGTGAATATCCAACCCCTCATAACACTGAAGCCGTATAAGCTCCGTTCCGAGGTGAGCCGCCAGGATATTGGCTACCTCTGTTTTACCCACTCCGGGGTGGCCTTCCAGCAACAAGGGCTTTTGAAGGCTTGTCATCAGGTAAAGGATAGTTGCCAGCTCCTCATCAACAACATAGCCTAATTTATCGAACGAATTGACAAAAGCTGAAACTTCTTTGATCATGAATTACTTTTTATCTCCACCGAAAATTCCACCAATGGTGCTTTTCAAAACCGAGCCGACCATGGAAGAACCCTTCATGGTATTGTCTACCTCCTTGCCCGCCAACATGTCTTTGAAATTGTTTACGAACTGGCCGAGCAGCTGATCCGATACGTCTTTGATCAGACGTGCTCCAAATTGTGCAAGCATCCCGACGATAGAAATATCCATAATGAATTTTACTGAAGTCGTCCCTTGTTTCTCGACAAGGCTGCCTTTCATGGTCATGTCAGCGCTTCCTTTTCCCTTTGAGTCGACACCTTTTCCAACCAGCGTCATGTTGTAATTGGTTTGATCCAACTCGGAAATGTTTATCTCACCGTTGTAGCTTGCCTTTACCGGACCAAACGACGTGGTGACCTGTCCTTTGTAATTGCGGTCATCTATTTTTTCCGTTATAGAGGCTCCCGGGACGCAGTCAACGATTTTTGTCGGGTCGCTCAAATATTCCCACACTTTTGCAATGGGCTGTTCCAGCACGAATTCTTTTTCAATAGTAGTTTTCATAAGCTTTTTATTTTCATTTGACTCTTTCCTGATTAACAGGAACTGGCGCTTGTTCCGGCAGCGATTTTGTTTAGCCGATAACAATACAACATGACACGTACACAAAGCATTCAGTATGCATCAGGTTATTTAAAGTAAAAATAAGGTGGCCGATATGGCCACCTTATTTGGTGTTGAAATTCTATTAGGCTCAGCAAGTTATCCAATAGGCAAAGCCCAAAGAATTTTACATCACATCAAATCGCTTTCACCACACCTTTTTCCTTCAACGCTTTCCAAACTTTGTAAGGCGTGATCGGTATGTCAATGTTGGTGATCCCGTATGGGAGCAGTGCATCCACTATGGCATTGGCTATAGCCGGTGGCGCACCTACCGTTGGTGATTCACCCACGCCTTTCGCACCGATTGGGTGATGAGGACAAGGGGTAATAGTGTGCCCCGTTTCCCAATGGGGTGATTCTACGGCCGTGGGTACAAGGTAATCCATAAAAGTTCCATTCAATATATTACCCTCCTCATCGTAGATCAACTCTTCATACATCGCAGGGGCGATTCCTTGCGTCAAACCGCCATGCACCTGGCCTTGTACGATCATCGGGTTGATGATGTTTCCGCAATCATCAATGGCCACAAACCTTCTGACTTTGATTTCGCATGTTTCCTTATCGATGTCCACCACGCAGATATAAGAACCGAATGGGAACGTCAAATTTGGAGGGTCATAATAATGGGTAGCCTCAAACCCGGCTTCCATCCCTGGCGGGTGATTGGTGTAGGCGGCGAAGACAATTTCCTGGATAGTCTTCGATTTTTCCGGTGCTCCCTTCACAGAAAATTTACCCGGTTCCCATTCCAGGTCTGCTTCACTGACTTCCAACAGATAGGCAGCAATCTTCCTTGCTTTGTCGCGGAGTTTTCGTGCGGCTACCGCTGCAGCTGCCCCAGCGGTGGGTGTACTGCGGCTGGCATAGGTACCCAATCCATATGGCGCTGTGTCGGTATCTCCTTCTTCAACCTGAATGTTTTCCGCAGGGATACCCAATTCTTCTGCAATGATTTGTGCGTATGTCGTTTCATGACCTTGTCCCTGAGACTTGGTCCCGAAACGTGCAAGTGCTTTGCCCGTTGGATGTACCCTGATCTCAGCGCTGTCAAACATTTTGATACCCAGGATATCAAAATCCTTTGATGGGCCGGCACCGACAACTTCAGTGAAGCTACAGATACCAATACCCATGATCTCACCCTTCTTTCTTTTCTCAACTTGTTCTTTTCTTAAGTCATCATAACCGATAACATCCATGGCTTTGTGAAGGGCAAGCTGATAGTCGCCACTGTCGTAGCTCCACCCTGTGGGTGATTTCCAAGGAAACTGTTCTTTCTTAATGAAATTCTTAAATCGGAAAGCAGCAGGATCCATTCCTATAGTCTGCGCAAACCTGTCCGTAATCCTTTCAATTCCCTGAACTGCCTCTGTTACCCGGAAGGAGCATCGGTAAGCTACACCACCAGGCGGTTTGTTTGTATATACCGCATCTGCTTCAACAAACGCCGTATCATAGTCATAAGAGCCTGTACAAATAGAAAACATGCCCGCGGGAAACTTGGAAGGGTTTGCGCTGGCATCCGTATACCCGTGATCTGCAAGCACTTTGAAACGAATTCCCTGGATCTTTCCGGCCTTTGTGCCTGCCATTTCCGCGGTGATGTGATAATCACGGGCAAATGAGTCAGCTTGCAGATTCTCGCTTCGGTCTTCAATCCACTTGATAGGTTTTCCCACGAGGAAGGACACTGCAATGGCAATGACATAACCCGGATAAACGGGCACTTTGCCGCCAAAGCCTCCGCCGATGTCGGGAGATACAACACGAATTTTTTCTTCGGTCAAGCCAACATGGCCCGCAACCAGAGCAATCACAGTTCGTATGGCATGTGGTGCCTGGGTCGTCATGTACATGGTAAGGTAATTGTTTACCTTATCATAGTCTGCAACACAACCGCAGGTTTCAATTGAAGCCACGTGAATACGCGGCACGTAAATCTCTTGTTTGACTGTTACTTCGGCGGTTTCAAACAGTTTGTCAGTCTTCTCCTTGTCACCAACTTCCCAATGCCAGATTTTGTTGTCTTTTTTCCCTTTCTTATCGGTGCGCAAGACGGGGGATGAGGGATCTGTTGATTTATATGGGTCCATTACTGGCTTCATCACTTCGTACTCAACTTCTACAGCCTCTACACCATCGGCAGCAGCATATCGGCTGCTTGCGATTACAGCAGCTACTTCCTGTGCCTGGTACATAACCGTGTCGGTAGGCAGCACCATCTGTGTGTCAGACATCAGGGTTGGCATCCAGTGAAGGTTATATTTTTCCAAATCCCTGCCCGTAACCACCGCGATTACACCGGGCGTGGCAAGTGCTTTCTCGGTCTTAATACTCTTGATTTTGGCATAAGCATAAGGGCTTCGGACGATGTCCATGTAGAGCATGCCATCCAGTTTAATATCATCAACGTAGTGACCTTTTCCCTGAATGAAGCGTGCATCTTCTTTCCTCTTCATGGAATGGCCCATGCCACTGATCGCTTTCGAGGTTTTACATTCTTGTATCATAATAGATTTTTTATCATAGAGGTTAAACAAAGATTGGCTCGGTGGAAGGCAGTTTCTCGCCTCTCATTTTAGCCCCGGCATATTGAACTGCCAGCACGATGTTGTTGTAGCCAGTACAGCGGCACAGGTTACCCGATATGCCCCACCGGATTTCCTCTTCGGTAGGATTGGGATTCTTTTCCAGCAGTTCCACAGCGCGCATCATCATACCTGGTGTACAAAAACCACAATGCAGTGCATGGTTTTCTTTGAATCCCTCCTGAAGGGGATGTAGTCCCTCGGCTGTAGCCAGTCCTTCAACTGTCGTGATCTTCTTGCCATTGGCCTGAACGGCCAGAATGGTACACGACTTGACTGATTTTCCATCGAGTAACACGGTACATGCCCCGCAGTTGGAGGTATCACATCCAATATGTGTCCCAGTTTGGTTAAGGTTTTCGCGTATCAGGTGAACGAGCAGAAGTCTGGGCTCGACTGTTAGTGTTTTTTCTTCACCATTCAGGGTGACGGTAATTTCTTTTTCCATGTCAGTTAGGTTTTGATCTTTTATTTGGCTCTATCGATGGCCTTGTGAATGATCCGTTTTACGAGCACTTTTACCATGGCCCGTTTATACTCCTCGTCTCCTCTCAAATCTGCAGAAGGGTTGCAATCTTCTGCGGCAAACTGCGCCGCCTGTTCGATCAGTGCATCTGTAATTTTGTTTCCTTTCAACACACCTTCTGAGCGGGCCGCCCGAAGAGGCGTTGCATTTACGTTGGTAAGGCCGATGCCGATGTAGGTACAGCTGCCTTTGTCCATGGTAACCTGAACAGCCACCCCGGCCGTTGCATAGTCGCCCACCTTTCGCTCTAACTTATGATACGCACCCCCGCTCCCCTTCCCCGGGATTGGAATTTTTATCTCAGTCAGGATTTCGCCTGGTTGAACCGCCGTAGAATAAAAACCAAAAAAGA
>JAOUDZ010000199.1 GCA_029858965.1 Cyclobacteriaceae bacterium | reverse complement strand
ATCGAGGAAGTTGGTTTCATGGTTTCTTAAGGGCTAATTCGAGTGCCTTTGTGGTTGTGTAGTACTTAGCCAGCATATTGGGGACCTCCCAATCTGGCATATTCTTGTTTTTAAGATATTCAAGAAATTTTTCTGTTACACGTGTAAAGTGTGCCTCATGGCCCTCCTTGTATTCTTCAGGGATAATTACTTCCCAGCCCTTTTCTATTGCCTTTACCTCCACACCCGGGTATTTGGCTTGAACTGCTTTCATTTGGGTAGTTAACACTTGGCCATAGGCTGCATCGGGTTTCACCAATTCAATATACAGTGTAGGCTTGTATTGCTGGTCTGCCCCCTGGCGGATAATCAGATTTGCTTTCGTCCCCCGCATGATGGAGTAATGTGTATCACCAGCTCCTTCGGGAGCTTTGTACGCCCAGGTCACAGACACCTTTGCATGAACATTCTTTATTTTATAATTGATCTCTCCGTTACAATAAACCTGAAGTATACTGTCATTCACGACAGCACCTTGCAGATAGTCGGGAAAAGCATCCACTTTGGTGATGGCTGTGAATTCACTGAGAGTCATATCAGTTGCCGATCGTGTTGCCGAAGTCAATTCAATATCCTTCGTATAATCCAGTACTTGTTCGGGGAAACATTCCCACTGCACCAAATCAACAAGATGGGTTGTGACATCTACAATCCCTTCTCCGGCCTGTCTTACATCCATAAACCATGCCGGGCGTGTCAGCACACTTCCTGAAACATACTTATAAAAATGATGTACACTTTCTTTGGTTACCGCCGGATTCTCAGGAGTGCCTCTTTCCAGTGCACCAAATATCTCAGGCAACATTGAAAGCTCTCGCTGAAGTATGGTTGTTATCTCAAAACGCTCTGTCATGATATCATACAACAGAAGATCCTTAACCTTTGCCGTATCAAATGCGCCTTTCAACATCTCAAAGCCCTCGCCGCCGATGACCATGGGTTTATCTGCAAGCACATTAAATCCGGCTTCCAGGGATCTGGAGATATATTCTGTTTTCTTCTGGTTGTTGCCGGCAAGCACCACAACATTGCCGGACTTATCGGCCAACATTTTCTCAAAAAAATCAATACCGGTATAAACTTCTTCATTCCATGATGTGGGATTATCCGGACGGTTGTTGAAGTTTTCAATTCTATTCAGATGCAACTGTACATCTGTTCCTTCAGGAGCATACACATGAACAACAGAATCTACATCTTCGTACATGGACTTCTGAACCAGGGCTGCGTGAAAGTGACCTGGATCAACTGTTACAATCTGAACTGGTTTTCGACTCATCTCTTCTGCGCTTTTTCGAGGTTGACAAGAAATTGATAATATGATCAGAACAACGGGGTACAAGAATCGGGATGTCTTCAATTCCAAAAGTCTGATAGAACTTTTCATTGATTTCGCATTATCATTCTTTGGCAGAAATTTCATAAGCATAAGATTATCTACAAATTAACTTTCCATCATCCGCATAGGCGGCTAATGTATAATGAATTATTTATGGAAACTACTTATCCCCTGGCTGTATAGGGATATCGCTGCGGCCGCGACAACATACTGTTGGCTTCTGCATCGTTACTAAATTGTTCTTTTGCCGGATCCCAATACACTTTTCTCTTCACCTTCATAACAATATGATGTACCAAGCAGGTTGAACATGAACGGTGTGCTACCTCTACCGGTGCAATAGTTTCCTTACGCGACTTAATGCATTCAAGCCAGTTGCCATGATGATCCTTGCTTTCATACAAATGAATTTCTTTAGGACCGATCACAGATTTTATAATCTTCGGATCACTGGCCTCCAAAGGTTTAACGCCTTCTGTATTGGCCACCGGATCGCTGGCTGTAGCCTGATAATTTCCACGTGTTACAAAAAGCCATCCCTTGGTTCCTTCGAATTTTATACCGTTTGGCAACTCATTGCTGATCACCATTTTTACACCATTCGCATACAAGGCCTCTGTTTTAAAAATCCCATGAACATCCCACAAACCCGAAGTAGGAAATTCTGCTGAACCCCAAACTTCAACCGGGCCGGTCAGTTCTGTACCCATCGCCCAGTGCGCCGAGTCAACGTGATGCGATCCCCATCCTGTAATCATGCCGGCACCAAATTGTTCGCAACGCAACCACCCCGGCCGGTCATAGTCTTTTTGTGGATGAACCCTTTTCTCTGTATAATACACAGATGGGGTTGACCCTAGCCACATATCATAGTTCAGATTTGCGGGGATGGGCATCTCTGGCTCTTCATCACCAGAAGGATCTCCAGGTAATCCAACATATACGGTTTTCAGATCACCGATTCTTCCATTTCTAACCAACTCGGCTGCATATCGAAATTGCGTGGATGAACGCTGCTGGCTTCCAATTTGAAAAATTTGCTTGCTGGCACGTACAGCATCACTCAACGCTCTGCCCTCAGCAATAGTTAGTGATGCAGGTTTCTGCATGTATACATCCTTCTTTGCTTTTACAGCATCTATGCCAATGAAGGAGTGCCAGTGATCGGGTGTGCTGATGATGACAGCGTCGATGTCCTCATTCTGCAACAACTCCCGGTAATCATTGTAGACCGTAACACCGTCGAAGGGTTTGCCGTTTTTCTTTGTATAGTATCCATTCACCAGTAGTCTGGCATCATCAGCGCGCTTCTTGTCGAGGTCACATACAGCCATGACTTGCGCATAATCATATTTCCAAACACCCGGCAAATCATGACCACGTGAAATACGTCCCGTTCCTATTGCACCTATGTTGATCCGGTTACTGGGGGCATTTTGACCAAATACACTGGCCGGCACAATCGACGGAAACCCCAGTGTGAAGGAAGTGACCGCTGCTGCTTTTGCCGAAGATTCGAGAAATTTTCTTCTGGAAATCGGGATGCTTTTTTCTTTACTCATATGATTTGTCTTTATTTCCTGGCCACACACCGGGTACGGCTATTTTTGATTCACAAGGGGAACACTCGCATTAAGACCAGTATCGAAGTTACCAATATAATGTGGTAAACACACCAATAATTGACAACCGGTTGGATATTGATTTTATTAGATTGGTTTTCAATATTTGATTCAAAAATCATCTAAATTTCAATGAAATTGATAGTTTCCGGTGTATCATAACATAAAATCCGGAAAAGGTAAGTCTTACGCCAAAACCACATTTCAACTCTTGAAAGACGTAGATCCAGTAAGATCACCCTTATCGAAAAAACAAGAAGAATAATTAAGAATGCCGCTTACCTAACAATATAAAATATGACAATGGAACAAACCATGCGCTGGTACGGGCCGAACGATCCGGTTAGATTATCTGATCTTCTTCAGGCAGGCTGTCAAGGTGTGGTTACAGCATTGCATCACATTCCAGTCGGAGAAATCTGGACAATAGCAGAAATTGAAAAAAGAAAAGCACTGATTGAAAACGCCGGCATGACCTGGACCGTAATTGAAAGCTTACCGGTACACGAAGACATTAAAAAGCAAACCGGACAGTATCTCCAATACATTGAAAACTATAAGCAAAGTTTGCGCAATGTCGCGCAATGCGGTCTGCGGGTTGTGACTTACAATTTCATGCCCATACTCGACTGGATGCGGACCGATATTTCATACCCCATGCCTGATGGTAGTAAGGCATTGTATTTTGAAAGAGCTGCTTTCATCGCGTTTGATCTTTTTCTGCTGAAAAGACCCGGCGCTGAAAAGGACTACTCAGCTGCTGAAATTGCTGTGGCCACAAAACGCTTCGAAAGTATGACTGAACCGCAAAAGCAAAAGCTGTTTAACAACGCATTATTGGGACTACCGGGAAGTGATGAACCATTTACGCCAGCCCAAATCCTGTCAGCCTTAAAAGAATACGCCGGCATTGACGCAAAAAAACTC
>JAOUDZ010000098.1 GCA_029858965.1 Cyclobacteriaceae bacterium | reverse complement strand
GGTGACGAGGATAAGCAGAACCGTTGCATACCTGCTTAAAGACAGATAAAATTTTCTCATACGGTTTAGTTTGGGTTAATTAATTTGGCCAATCTTGAAATGTGCGAAAAGACACACATCTCAATTTAATTCACAAAGTATTAAGAATTCTAATAACTAGGTGTAAAAATAACATACTATTTTTCAGGAATCGACACCGCAAACGATTTCGGCTTAAATATGGACCACAATACCTTGTTTTGCCACGCGAACCAAAGATTCGCTGGTACCGCCAAATGTATTGTAATCGAGCTCCAGGAGCTCTTCTGCCCTATTAATGACATTGGCTTACAGATCAAAAACTTCCAGAGTGACGTATTGACAAGATAAAGCCTTTAAAAAGGAAATTCAATGAACTGCCAATTGTGAATAAGCCAATTCGGTAAAGCGCAAACGATTGCGGTTGAAATAAATAAAATTGCGGAACAGTTGCAGTGAATCCCATTAGATTGATGAACTTGCACCTCGTCAGGAGCGGGCTCCTTAAAATAATCTCTTATGAAATCATATTGTACAAAGCCACTCAGGTCAGTGAAATTTACCAAGTATGAAATACAACCAGGTAACGATTAAAGACATTGCCCGCGAGCTGGGTATCTCTCCATCAACAGTTTCCCGGGCGCTGAAGGATCACCCCGACATCAGCCCAAGAACCAAAAAGGCTGTGAATGAATTAGCAGAAAAACTTAACTACCAACCCAATATTGTTGCACTCAGCCTGCGCCAAAGTAAAACGAATACCCTGGGGGTTATAATTCCCGAACTCGTACACTTCTTCTTCTCTACTGTTATTAGTGGAATTGAAGATGTGGCTTATAGTGCCGGTTACAATGTAATCATTACCCAATCTAACGAATCGCTTGATCGTGAAAAGATAGATATCAAAGCGCTGTTTAATAGCCGTGTGGACGGCATGCTAATTTCTGTTTCTCGCGAAACCAACAACTTCGAGCACATTGAGGGAATCCTGGCAAAAGGGGTTCCGATGGTTTTCTTCGATCGGGTATATGAAAACGCAAACTCCAGCATGGTTATCGTAGACGACCTTAGCGGGGCGAAAGAAGCTACGCAACACCTGATCGATCAGGGATGCAAAAGAATAGCACACCTGGAGGGGCCACCCAACCTGGATATTACCAAACAGCGTCTGGAAGGCTACTTGCAAGCACTGAAAGAAAGTAATATGCCTGTTGATAAGGAGTTGATCGTCTCCTGTCCGGAAGGTACAATTGAGCAAGGAAAGTCAGCTACGGAGCAACTTCTTAAGCTGCCAAATCCACCAGATGGCATCTTCGCGACAAATGATCCGGCAGCCATGGGCGCCATGCAGGCGATTAAAGCGGCAGGTCTGAAAATTCCAAAAGATATCGCGGTTGTTGGCTTCAGCAATTGGGTATTTAGCGCATTGCTTGAACCGGCGCTTACTTCGGTTGATCAGCCGGGATTTGAGATGGGGCAGGAAGCGGCCAAGCTACTTATCCGCCAAATCGAATTTAAGTCGAAAGACAATGAAGAACCAACACCGGAAAGGAAAGTACTGAAGACGCGATTAATCATCAGGGAGTCTTCTCTCAAGAAGGGCAACCCCAAAAAATAAGCAAAAAGGCAGGTAGGTGTACCTGCCTTTTTTCATCTGTTTAAATTTCTGTGATACTAATATAGTCCGTTGTTGTTGCCAATCAGTTTGTGCTATTCCGTGCCACAGAAAAGTTAGTCGTTTCGAGAACGGGTCCAGTGGCGCGGTCAGACCCGCAGCACTTGTGCTGTGGGTGCCAAGTTGAATTCGCATCGCGAATTCAACATGCATAATCCTCGGGTTGAGCGAGGCCCACGGTCTTGGCCAACTCAAGTGCGCTGCAGTCGCGCCCGGGCACTTGGAATTAACTTCAAAAGTTCTTTCGCGACTTTAGCTACGCGCTGCATCATTGCGCGTCCAGCACAGCCAATGTCAATTGCCCAAGTTTGCTCAACCGGAGTTGCCCCTACAAATCGATTTCTGTTTTTTGTACTACGTCTATTAGGTTAAGTACCGTTAATTATCTTTACTTGAAAAGGCAAACAACGATACATGTCAGGAACCCTAAAGCCATCACGCAATACAAGTCTCGGTATTTTACAAAAGTGGACTAAAGAGAAATACGGCTTGCGCGGCGTAACATCATCGGGAATTTTCAGCGTGCTACTATACAATGATAACATTGCCAGAATAAGCATTACCCAGGATGATGACTTTGAGGATTTTTCCTATGCTGTTGTAGTATCGCCAAACCTGCAAAATCCCACCATTGCAGAGCATGCGAAGTTCATTGAAGTTAGCACAGCGGCATTTACACTAATAATAACCAAAGATCCCGTCAGGTTTACTTTTCAAACCCACCAGCACCAAGTCATCAATGCTGATGATGGTGCCTTTGGAACAAGCTGGATCGGAGAGCAGGTTACTACTTACAAAATACTGCAGGAAGGGGAAAGATTTATAGGCCTGGGAGAAAAAACAGGACCGCTGGATCGAAAAGGCAAAGGTTATCAAAACTGGAACACAGACGACTATGGATATGGCTTAAACGCGGACCCGTTATACGGTTCTATTCCATTCTATATTGGTATACACAGCAATATGGTGTATGGAATATTTTTTGACAACACACATAAATCATTTTTCAATTTCGGTGCATCAAATGATCGTTTTTCAAGTTTCTCCGCCGACGCCGGGGAAATGAATTACTACTTTATATACGGCAATTCGGTTGCAGAAATTATCAAAGAATACACACTTCTCACGGGAAGAATGGAAATGCCGCCGCTTTGGAGTATTGGCTACCAGCAGTCCAGATACAGTTATTATCCTGACAAAGAAGTTTTATCGCTTGCCAAGACATTTCGTGACAAGGATATTCCATCCGATGTTATTGTATTCGACATCCATTATATGGAACAATACAAAATTTTCACCTGGGGCAAAAAAGATTTTCCCGATCCAAAAGGACTATTGGATCAGCTATATGCATTGGGTTTTAGCGTTGTGGTTATGTGCGACCCGGGGGTAAAAGTGGAAGAGAGCTATGAAACCTATAGGGATGGTATCAAACAGGATGTATTCATTAAATACCCCGACGGCACAAACTATACCGGGAAAGTCTGGCCAGGATGGTGTCATTTCCCTGATTTCAGCAACCCCAAGACAAGGTCCTGGTGGAAGGAACAGTTCCACGAGTATGTAAAACTTGGGGTTGAAGGTTTCTGGAATGATATGAATGAAATAGCAACATGGGGGAACATGCTTCCTGAAAATATTGAGTTTAACTTTGATGGTAACCCCTCATCTATGCGCAGAGCCAGAAATATATATGGTTTTCAAATGGCCCGGAGTACGTATGAAGGAACCAAGTCGCTCATGAAAGGTAAGCGCCCCTTCAACCTTACGCGATCGAGTTACGCTGGCATTCAACGTTATTCAGCTGTCTGGACAGGCGACAATGTAGCGTACGATGAACACATGATGCTCGGCGTACGGATGGTTTCCAGTATGGGGCTAAGTGGAATTGCCTTCGCAGGATATGATGTAGGCGGATTTGTTGGGGATGCCAATGCAAAACTCTTCGCACGGTGGATTTCACTGGGTGCTTTCTCCCCTTTCTTCCGGGGACATTCCATGATCAACACCCGGGATTCAGAGCCCTGGTCTTATGGTGAAGAAATAGAGCAGATCTCAAGGAATTACATTAAGTTCAGGTATCAGATACTACCCTACATTTATTCGTTGTTTTATAATGCCAGCCAGACCGGCCTACCGGTTCAACGGTCACTGGCGATTGATTATCCGCATGATCCTAAGATCTATAACCGTCATTTCCAAAACCAATATCTATTTGGGCCTTACTTTCTTGTTGCACCCGTAGAAAGTCACGATAAGTTTGCTAAAATATATTTGCCGGCGGGTGAATGGTACTATCTGTACAATGGACATCGGTATGCAGGTAATGCTGAAATAATTCTGGATTGTCCGCTACACAAGTTACCCGTCTTTGTTAAATCAGGTGCGCTCATTCCTATGCAGCCGACGAAATCGCATACAAAGGAGATTTCGGATACACTCATTCTGCATATTTATCTGGGAAGCGATTCATCGTTTATATATTATGACGATGATGGTTCAACATTCAACTATCAAAATAATGAATACGCAAAGCGAACACTCTCCTACCTTGCGGATAAGCGGGAGGTACTCTTTTCCGCGGCTGAAGGCAACTACCATTCTGCCTTGAAAAAATTGAAATGTGTCTTCCATGGAATGGACCACAATACCCATACCCTGCGCGTTAATGGTGAATATGCCTATGCCAATAGAACAATCAATAGTTACTTTGCCGGGCTCGAAAAATTCGATCCCGTTTATGAGCCGGAACCAGCGCCTCAGGAAGACGTGCATGTTGTCGAGCTGGATTACTCTCGGGAACAGCTTATTTTGCAATGGTAAACTGTGATGTTGCCTGGTATATATACTGAGTGGTGAAGAAAATAAAATAAGGCCGGCACCGCAACGATGCGATGGATACAAAAAAGTGAACCTTAACCCTAAACGACAACGACAACCATGAGTACAGCAGCTTCAACCCAAAAACCACGCCTCTCCGGGTGGCAAATCTGGAATATGAGTTTTGGTTTCCTGGGCATTCAATTTGGCTTTGCACTCCAGAACGGTAATGCTTCCAGGATCCTTGGAATCTTTGGAGCCGAAGTTGAGCACCTTTCGTGGTTTTGGCTTGCTGCACCGTTGACGGGTATGATTATCCAGCCTATAATCGGCTATTACAGCGATCGCACCTGGACCTTGCTCGGACGAAGAAGGCCTTATTTCCTGGCCGGCGCAATCTTGGCTTCTGCTGCCCTGATATTTATGCCCAATGCAAGCATCCTGGTAAATATACTCCCACCACTTTACGTGGGTGCAGGTATTTTGATGATTATGGACGCCTCTTTTAATGTTGCCATGGAGCCGTTCCGCGCTTTAATTGCTGACCTGCTTCCTGCTGATCAGCGTACGCTGGGATTTTCCGTCCAGACTTTTTTAATCGGGCTAGGGGCGGTTGTTGGATCATGGCTTCCTTACATCTTCGCCGAATTTTTTGGTGTCTCAAAGAAAGCTGACCCCGGACAAGTCCCTTACAATGTGACCCTTTCATTTTATGTTGGTGCTACAATTTTCCTCATTGCTATTTTGTGGACTGTAATCACCACGCAGGAGTATCCGCCCGAAGTGCACGGCAAAGGGCAAGAAAAAGAACCTGAAAAAAAAGGGCTTTCTCAAATTCTAAGTGATTTTGCCGCAATGCCAAAAACCATGAAGCAACTCGGTATTGTCCAATTCTTTTCCTGGTTCGCACTTTTCTCCATGTGGGTATTTTCTACGCCTGCCATTGCTGTCCACGTATACGGTGTTCAGGCCGGAGATACTTCTTCTGCCACATACCAGGATGCAGCGAACTGGGTTGGAATCATGTTTGGCGTTTACAATGGCGTCTCTGCCCTGTACGCGCTTCTTTTACCTGCCATTGCAAAATTGCTAGGCAGAAAAACGACTCATGCTTTATCGCTTACCGCGGGCGGCGTGGGACTTATTTCGATATTTTTCATCCATGATCCAAATTTGCTGCTACTATCTATGGTTGGCGTTGGTATTGCATGGGCCAGCATACTGGCGATGCCGTATGCCATTCTCGCGGGAGCGATACCCATTCATAAGATGGGAATTTATATGGGGGTATTTAATTTCTTTATCACACTGCCACAAATCGTAAATGGTGTGATTGGAGGTCCGATTGTAAAGTATGTATATGGCTCTCAGGCAATATACAGTCTGGTGATGGCCGGAGTATTCTTGCTTATTGCAGCCTTCTGCGTACGGTTTGTAGAGGACAAAGATGACACAGCAATGGCTTGAAACGCGTTCTCTGAGTACCTTTCAAACGCATGTGTAACTTTATCGGCTTTATTCAGGTTTATTTTTCCGCACGAAGGGTTTATCTTTCGGATTATTCATCTCGACTAAAAGTATTATAAAAGGCCATTTATGAAAACAGGACATACCCTTATTGCCATTGCGATCCTTATTGCTTCAGCCTGCAGCTCCGGAAAAAAGGCTTATGAACGAGGTAATTACTACGAAGCTGTAATGAAATCCGTTGCCCGTTTACGGCAGAACCCGGATCATTCAAAATCAATCGAAGCGTTGAGAAGCGCATATCCGCTCGCTGTGGAGTACTACGAAAACGAAGCTAAAAACGAAATCGCATCCAATTCGAATTTTAAATGGAAGAATGCGATTCAGTCGTACAATAATATTAATAGCCTGTACGAGGCTATCCGCCAATGTCCGGGATGCATGAAGGCCGTTCCTAATCCAAAAAACTACTATGCTGAGATTGGCCCCTTGAAGGAAAAAGCGGCAGACGAAAGTTACAATGCCGGAATTGAGGCACTCATGAAAGGAAATCGTAACGATGCCAAGCGGGCCTATTTCAACTTCGTGGACGCCCAGAATTACGTCCCCGGATTTAAGGATGTTGTTGAGTATCTAGAGAAATCAAAGTTTGAAGCCACACTAAGGGTTATTGTTGAGCAGATCCCTGTACCGAACCGCTACAACCTGAGTGGCGGGTTCTTCCAGGACAAAGTGGAGGAATTCCTGCATGGCAATTATACTGAGCAAACATTCATCCAGTTCTATACCCCCACCGAAGCTAAAGCCGTTGACCTACCCTATGCCGACCAAATCGTCAGGATTCAATTTGATGATTTCTCAGTTGGAAATTCCGCACTTAAGGAAAAGGAAGAAACAGTAACAAGAGACAGCGTTAAAGTAGGTGAAGCCAAGATTGATGGTAAATCTGTACCGGTTTATAATACGGTTAGCGCAAAACTGACTACATATCGAAAGGAATTAGTTTCCAATGGCTTGCTCAGCATGCTGATTGTTGATGCAAAAACAAACGGGGTATTGACCCATCGAAAATTCAATGGTGAATACGTTTGGGTTAATCAATGGGCTCGCTTCAACGGCGATGAACGCGCGCTTACTGATGAGCAACTAAAGATCTGCAAACTCCGCGAACAGCAGCCTCCAAACCCCCAGGACCTGTTCCTGGAATTCACAAGGCCGATTTATAATCAGCTGATACCGGCTATCAAGGGATTTTATCAAAACTATTAGCATCTCACCTTCAGTGGACCCAGGGGAATGTGATCTTGTTTTGTCTTTTCGTCCTTTTTTTTGGAAGGAACTAATCATTATCATCTATTTCATTGTTTAACGAAAGGACAGACACGGTAGGTGTCACATCCCTAACAAAAAACGGTATGGCAGATCAATCTAATACAGAAGCGCTGCCGGTTGCCACATTTGGTTCCGGCTGCTTTTGGTGTACAGAGGCAGTGTTTCAAAATGTGGATGGCGTAGAAAAAGTAGAATCAGGCTACGCCGGCGGGACGGTCAAAAACCCCACCTACAAAGAAATTTGCAGTGGTCTTACCGGCCATGCAGAAGTCATACAAGTTACCTTCGATCCAAAGAAAGTTACCTACGATGAATTGCTGGAGATATTCTGGAAAACACACGATCCAACCACATTGAATCGTCAGGGCAATGATGAAGGTACGCAATATCGATCGGTCATTTTTTACCACGACCAGGCACAATTTTCAGCGGCTGATTCATCCAAACGCAAACTGGCTGAGGCGCAAGTCTTTGATAAGCCAATAGTAACGGAAATCAGTCCCTTTTCTGTCTTTTACAAGGCTGAAGATTATCACCAGAACTATTTTAACCTGCACGGAAACGCTCCTTACTGTACATTTATTGTGCAACCTAAGCTGGAAAAGTTTAAAAAGATTTTTAAAGACAAACTAAAAAAAAATAAATGATTTTTTTTTTACCAAACGCAACTTGCACGGCTTACTTCCGTTAGTACTGAAGAGTGGAGTTCTTCTACTCATAGGTTTAGGTTTAGGTAAACAAAGAAGCCCAGGGACGCTGGGCTTCTTTGCGTTTGTAGCGTATTGAGATTATCTCATCCTAGACTGAATCGTCTGCTTTTTCTTCTTCTGCCCTGTATTCCATCTCAAGCTTATGCAGCCGTTGGTTTAGTAAATCAATCCTAACAAGAAGGTTCAACACCAGCGCATCCTTTACCTTCTGACTCGGACTTGCTTTCATTTCTTCTTTCAACACCATGTACATCGCATCAAGCTGTTGAAAATCATGCGTAAAGCCATTTAGCCCGTCAGCCTTTTCAAATTCATCAATCATTTCCACTTTTTCCGAGATCTGCATGAAGTAATAGGCTTCCACGTCATTAAATTCAGTAGCAGCAATATCTGTTGCGTGTGATGAATTTATGCTTTTTGGGATAAGGAGATATGCTGAAAGCGCCATGAAAACCACGGCCGCTGCGCGCCAGAGCGTCACAGATTCCCAAATTCTTTGCGACTTGAAAGACATAGCTGTTTCAATGTTTTTCCAAACCTTATCTGAAGGTTCTTTGTCATCAAATGCGTTCCTGTTCTGACGTACAAATTCTTCAAGTGGATCTTTCATATCATTTAACTTTCTGGTTATTAAATTCATTTTACGTCCCGTGGGCCGTCTTTCCTCCCAACATTTCTCTCAACTTATTCTTCGCCCTGTTCAACTGCGACTTGGAAGTTGATTCGGCTATGCCTAAAATCTCCGCGATCTCCTGATGATCATAGCCTTCCAGCAAATATAAAGACACCACTGACCGGTATCCATCAGGCAACTGCTCAATAGCATGCTTAATGCGTTCAACCGTCAATTCGTCATTGGTATAGTCAGTCGGCTGCTCATCTTCGGGTACATCCCAGCGCTCATCATCAGGAATGGCCTCGTGCTTTTTCTTATTGCGGGCGTTTATGGCCTTGTTCACCACAATTCGTTTCAGCCATGCACCAAACGTGGCATCACCCCGGTAACTGTCAAGGTTCCTAAATGCATTGATAAAAGCCTCCTGCAAGACATCTTCCGCCTCTGCATCACTTCTGGTTATTCTGTAGCCAACGTTGTACATAGCTTTAGAATAGCGTTTGTAAAGGCTATAGTGGGCATCCCGATCACCTGCTTTGCAGCGCGCTATCAGGTCATCATGCATATTTAGAAACGGCTGATCCAAATTTAGTACAACTCTATGATTCAAAAGACAAGTTACCAGGAAAAGGGTTGCATATGGCCGCCCAACATTGCAGATACACTACGAGTATTTGGCACCCAATACAAGTCCCTTTTCTTGCGCAACCTTGAGCAATAATACCATTGCCTCCTCCCTGTCATTTCTGATTTCGCCATCAAGAATTGCCTCCTTGATTCGTTCTTTGATATCGCCTATTACTCTTCCCGGAGGAATCTGAAACATCTCCATAATCTCGTCACCGGTGATCGGGGGTTGAAAGTTCCGAATATGATCCTTCTGCTCTACTTCTTGTATCTTTTGTTCAACCAGGTCGAAATTCTTCAGAAACCTGCTCACCTTATCAAGATTCTTGGAAGTTATATCCGCACGGCAGAGCATCATGAGGGCATCAATATCATCACCGGCATCGAATAGGAGTCTGCGGATGGCAGCGTCTGTCACTTCTTGCGCCAGGGGAATAGGACGCAAATGTAGTTTTACGAGGTTTTGCACAAACTCCATCTTTTCATTTAGTGGGAGCTTCAACTTCTTGAATATACCCGGCGTCATCCTGGCTCCTTTGTCCTCGTGGCCGTGAAAAGTCCAACCGTGATCCCTATCGTAACGTTTCGTAAGCGGCTTGGCAATGTCATGCAAGATGGCGGCCCAACGCAACCATAAATCATCAGAGACTTTTGAAACGTTGTCCAATACCTGCAGTGTATGAAAAAAATTGTCTTTATGGGCACGATTACCCACATACTCCACACCCTGCAAGGCCACTAATTCCGGAAAAAAGACACTTAATAAGCCGCTATGAAACAGAAGCTTGAATCCATAAGAAGGTGTGGGACTTAAAATAATTTTGTTCAGCTCATCTGTAATTCTTTCCTGCGAAACAATTTTCAGCCTATCCGACTGGGCCACAATGGCCCCAAACGTATCAGCTTCGATATCATAACCTAATTGAGATGCGAAACGAATCGCGCGCATCATTCTCAACGGGTCATCAGAGAAGGTGACCGTTGGATCAAGTGGCGTACGGATGATTTTTTTCCTCATGTCATCTTGCCCGCCAAAGGGATCCAGAAGTTCCCCATAACTTTCTTTGTTGAGGCTAACCGCCAGTGCATTCATTGTAAAGTCACGGCGTTTCTGATCGTCCTCAAGGCTTCCATCCTCCACGATCGGTTTTCGGGAATCGCGCCGATAGGACTCCTTGCGTGCGCCGACAAATTCAAGATCGAAGTCCTCGTATTTGATCTGCGCCGTACCAAAATTCTTGAAAACATGTACATGAACGTCAGGACCTAAAGCTTGCGCAACTTGCTGTGCCAGCCGAATTCCGCTTCCCACGCATACAAAGTCAATATCCTTTGTGGGCCTTTTCAGAATAATATCACGCGGATACCCCCCTACTGTGTAAACCTCCAGATTCTCCCTATCGGCAACTGATCCTACTATTTTGAATATTGGATTCCCTAAAGAAGGCGCTAGATTCATTACGCTTGAGTTTTTCAGACCTAAATGTACGTATTCCAACGTTTCTACGTTAGCAGCAAACAATCACAACACTTGTGAGATTTCGTTTTGGCGTGAAAGATTATAGCCGTACAGGGGTCGGAAAAGAAGACGTTTTTAGTTCCAGAATCCCTCTTTGCTATTGAATGTAGGACAGGGAATCAGTCTGTATTTCTTCTTTATATCCTTGCGGGTAGATCGGGTATTAAACTCGTATACAATAGAAATTTCATGTGCTCCTCCCGAAGCTGTCTGCATTTCTGAAATCGTAAAATCGTAGCTATACCCAACGGTTAAATTCTTAAAGTACAAGCCCAGGTACAGGATAAAAGCGTCCTGCGCAACGCTACTGATCACAGTCTGCTGAAACGGTTTGCCCCTGTACCATATGCCCACGGAAATTGGGTCAATATGATAGTTGAGACCAATATCCAATTGCGTAAATACCTTCCCTTGCATGCGGTAGATAAAGGATGGTGTCAAATAAGATACCTTTGCGCGAGAATGTATATTACCATTCAAACTTATCCTGACACCACCGTGAATGGCAGTCTTCATATCCAGGCGACTCACTTCATTAAGCACTGAAAGATTCGGCCTGTTCATGTGCGTAAACGAAGCACCAATCCACAAACTCTTGGAATATATCAGGAAGCCTGACCCAAAATCAAAATAACTCTGCCGTCCCAATTTGTTCAGCTCAGGATCAAGTGAAATGCCATCATATTCAAGCCCATCACCCAGTCTTAGTTTTGAACGGTCTAGCCCATTTGAACCGTACCCGAACGAAAGCCCGGGAGAAAAAACAATATTTTCAGTCAGTTTAACCTTGTAGGAATAGAGTAAACTTGCCGTAGTAGTACGCCAACCCGCGGAACCCATCTTATCTGTCGTAAACAGAAATCCAAATCCACTCCTCAATTCATCAACAAAAATATCGTATGAAGCCGCGTAAGTAGAAAACGCTTGCGGTAAACTTGGCCATTGCAAGCGGTGATTCAAGACCAGGCGCTGTTGGGGTGTGATACCGGTGAATCCCGGGTTAAGGTATAGGGGCGCCTGATAGTATTGTGAGAATTGGGGATCCTGTGCACGCGCACTCCATCCGGCGGTAATAAAAAATATAAGTAAAAGTTTCTTCATCCTGCTTCTGTTTTAAAATTACAGATTCCCTTTCAATAACCATTATTCAAGTCATCGGATCAGCGTTACATCGCCCAGCTTCGTTGTCCGTTGACCATCTGAAAGCCGCATGATTAATTTATATACGTAGACACCGGCTGGCATTAACCTTCCATTTCGATCATAGCCATCCCATCCAATATTTCTATCACGACTTTCAAAAAGCAGGTTGCCCCAGCGATCGAAGATCTGCATCTGGAATTCTTCTATGCCGCGCGCTATCGGCAAGAAGACGTCGTTAAATGTGCCGTTGCCTGCAACACCACCGGTTGGCCCGGTAGGATTTGGTGTGAATGCATTCGGCAATTTAACATACCCGCCAGCGAGGGCTACCAGTTCGTGCCTTACCGTGTCATAACATACAATATTGCCGTCCAGGATTCCGTCTCCATCAACATCCTTGCTACCATAATCGAAGCCAGCGATCAGCGAAACATTATACTTACCTTCAAGTTTGTACAAATGTCGTGGTTCGAATTCATTGGAAATTGTACCATCATCAAAATCCCATATGTAAAGACTTGCGCGGGCCGATTGATTGAATGTCTGAAGCTCGGTGTCGGGTACATAAAGCGGATTAGGGCGCATCTCGAACAGTGCAGTGGGCACATCAAACACCTCTATGCCTTTTTGGTTCGCCGTAGCAACCTGTCCGGTCGCATTGAAGCTTGCCGTTAAGAAAATATCGAAGGTTCCGGGTTGCAGTATTCTGAATACCGGATTTCTCAAATTGGAAGTCGTGACCAAACCCGCCTGGTTGTATACCTCCCACAGGAATGTGTCTGCACCCGGGGATAAGTTTTCAACCACGATATCGACCGGAAAGCACGATGCAAGCGGCGTTGCTTTAAAAGCAGCTCCGAGCGCGGGCAACATTATATTGACTTTCTTGATAGCCATGCTTTGGCATGTCTTGTTATCGATGTCACGCGCATCGATGTTGACTGCCCTCAACACTACATCTTTAATGCCGGCAGAAAAATAGTCAACCGTGTATGGCGCTATGCCACTGCCAGTCGGCGGCGTTGCTTTAATATCTCCAAAATCCCACGTGTATTCGAAATCAGTATCATCCAGCGGTAGTGAGTTGTTTGTGAATTCTATGGTAGATATGCCCCCTACAAAAGGATCTGGGGGATCAGGATTACCAATAATATCAGCGGATATTCCGCGATATACTTTTACTTCTTTTCTGTATTCGGCATTACACCCTTCATTGTTTGAGGCTTCGTAAACCACTTCGTATAAAAGGGGATTGGTTGTCGTCGTGTTGTTCATGACATAGGTCAGATCGGGCACTGGGCCAGGTCTTATCTCCTGTTGATTGGTTGTGCCCAATTCCTGATAATACCACTTTCCTATGTCTACGCCTGCTGACTGATCCACAAACCGAATGCTTTCGCCGCTGCACAAAATCGGGTCTCCTGGAATAATATTCAGCACGATCGTTGGGAACACCGTTATAGGTTTCGTAGCAAACTTTGGAGCGCACAAGGCATTTTCAGCCTGTAGCCGCACTGGGTAAACAGTGGTGCTTTCTGTTGAACCTGCTGTAAAGATGTGGGTAATAACATTTACGCCAAGGGGAATGTCTCCGGCGTTGATAATATCCTGCTGGCCATCCGACCATATCCAGGTATAGGTTACGCCTTGTTCCGCAACCCATTCAAAGCTAAATTCACCACCTGAACATTGCGCAGTCGGGGCCAGCACGGTAAAGTCAGGATTTATTTTTATGATATCGACGGTCACCGACTGGGGTACGTTCGTCGCCAGGCAGCCATTCAGGTCTTTAACCCGCAATAAAGTGTAGGTCGTACTTTGCTGGAAGTTACTAATCGGAATAGCTGTGTTATCGGTACCAATAAGATTGAGGAAGGTTGTCGCGCCTGCTGAATAATCATACTCAATCGGTGCTGTCCCTGCGCTTATTCCCAACTGCAATGCAAAAGCCTCACCCTGACAAACTTCTGATGGACCATTGAATGAAGCGACGGGCAGTGGGTTAATAAGAACCTCTACAATGTTATCCTTACCTAGCAATTCGCAAGCAACGCCTGTACGGACCGATACGCTTTGTGTAAGCCGTCTGAAATAGGTAGTCTGTGCAAGCAGTGCAGGATCATATGTTGTACTCGTTGCACCTGGTATGTCAATCCAGTCTGCATCATTGCTGGAACCTGTAAGCGACAGCTGCCATTGATATTCGTAATTGCCGACACCGCCAAAAGCAGGAACAAGCTGTTGAATTTCAAGAGGATCATTACCCATGCATATTGACTGGTTGATGCCGACAAAGCCCGGGCTGAATGGTGGTGGGTTCACAATAATTCCTGAAGCCGGTAGTGACGCACATCCCTTGCCATCTTTTGCTATCGCTGTATAATTTCCGAAACCAAGATTCGTGAAAGTCGCATCAAAGGTGGCCGTGTTTATAACACTTGGATTTAATGGATCGCTTGCCTTCGTCAATGTTATGGTATAATCCGGTGGAAGATTACCACCAGAAAAGGTTACGGCTATCTCCCCATCTTCTGCGTCACGGCAACTTAAGTTAAAGCCATTGGCATCTGTCGCAACGGTGAGACTATTAATTTCAACCTGGGTCGGTTGGTCCAGGATACCAAGATTTGAGTCGGTTTTACAGTTGTTCAAATCCGTAACGCGGACACTGTATGAACCGGCGCCCAGGTTTTCGAAGATTCCATCGTTGTTGGGATCTGTTGTATTAGTCTGGAGCAATAAATACGAAACATAGGTCCCGGTACCACCGGTCACATTAGCTTGAATGATGCCGTCTTTGCCAAGGAAGCAGGTAATTTCCTGCAACACATCTATGGTGGCGGTGAGTGGCGGTGGCTCTAGTAAATCAATGGTCTCCGAAGCTAAACAACCTTTGGCATCTTCCACCTCGACCTGATGCGGGCCAGCCGCAAGCGACATAAAATCATAGGTCGTTGTACCGGAATTAATAAACGGACCACCATCTATGCGGAAGGAGTAAACCGGAGAACCAGTCAAAACGTCTATTTTTATGGATCCGGTATTGTCTGCATTACAAGAAAGATTAAACCCGTTAAAATCACTCAAGGTTGAAGCAACGGAAATATTCGGATTGACAGTGTATTGTACAGCCACCACTTTCTTGCACGTGGTGGGCAGGTATTCAACTTCCACAAAAACCGGTGTGCCATCACCCATGACAAATGCATTGAGGTCAACATCCGGAATAACTGTTGCGGGCCCTAGCCTCGGATCAGTTCTGTACCAGATAATGCGCGTATCTACGTTTCCTGCATCGGGAGTTACAGCTGGCTCCAACAATTTCAAATTTGCCGTATAGGTATTACCGCCAGGGCTATCCGAGCAAGCTGTCAAATTCTGTGCTCTGGCTATTGGCGATTTTCTTATGGTTACAACAAATGTCTGAACAGGATTATCACAAAGAAGGCCCTCACCGGGAGGGTTCCTACCCTGGACTGCAAAAGTAATGGTACCATCCTGCGTTAAGGAAGTGTTATTGATAACCATATCAGTAATGTCACCAATACCTGCTGCCGGACTACTAACCGTAATGAATGAGTCATACGATTTAACCAGCCATTCAAAAGTAGCATCTGGGTTGTTGTTTGAGGTGAAAGCGACATTCAACAGGTCTCCGTTGCAAAGTGGGCTTACCACTACCGGGTCAACATCTGTACGCGGATACACGAACACATTTACCGGTGTCGGCGGGGTTCCTGTGCAGCCTAGCAATGTGCTGTAGGGCAATACAAAGTAGCTCACAACCTGATTTACACCTGTATTATTCACCCACTTGTTATTGCGAATTACATTATCCAGGTATAGTGTTACACCATCTGCAATGGGAACATCACCAGGCACTACCGGGCTCACGCCGGCGGGCACAGAAATACCGGTGATCAGAAACCTGTCTGCAGGGAATGTGTTGGCAGCTGAAATAAAGGTAATACCTGTTTCCTCTCCGCTACAAACACTTCTGCTTAACCCCAGATTAAGCTGCGGCTCCGGATTAACGCGCAGGGTGATAAACCCGGAAGGTCCCTCGCAGCCCTTTGCGCTGGTCGCCGCAAACGTATATCGCACATTCAGTGGAATTACTGTTTTATTTTCAAA
>JAOUDZ010000097.1 GCA_029858965.1 Cyclobacteriaceae bacterium | reverse complement strand
TCCTCTTTTTCATTTGCCGCTATTTCATATTTTCCCTAACTTCATTCCATGTTACTAATCTTCAAGAAAGTCTACTTTCTTGTTGGATTAACGTTGTTTGTTATTAGCGCACATAGTCAAATCGTTATTTCAACGAGAGATGGTGTATGGACTGACCCCACTACCTGGGTAGGCGGCGTCGTACCTACATCGGTGAATGCAACGCAGATTATTATCGATCACAACGTGGAATTGCCCGATGCCTTTTCGGTTTCCGTATTCCGGATGGTCGTTAATAATACTCTTACGCTCAGCACTGGAGCGTCACTCGACATCCTCTCGGATGCCTTACCCAACACACCTGACCTACAGGTATTCGGCACATTAATTTGTGAGGATAACGCAGTGCTATCCGGCACCACCTCACGCAATACCGTGTTTGAATCCGGCGCGCAATATGTGCATCAACAAGGTCCGCTTGGGTTTATTCCCTACGCCAGATGGGACAAGAACGCTACCTTGGTCATTGCCGGCTTTACTACCAGCGGCTACATTAACATCGCCCACAGCGACAGCTGGAAGCAAACGTTTGGGAATGTTGTTTACGATTGTCCGGAGCAAACCATTTTTGTGGTAGACCTGAATGGGTACCTGCGGAATATTGAAGGCAACTTCACGATCAAGAATACCAATAACCAAACATTGCGCTTATCTACCACACAGAACCCGACAATCAACATCGGCGGTGATTTTTCCGTTGAAGGGCCGGCTGAGGTCTGGTTCAGTACAAACGGAACTGCCGCAGTCATCAATATCCAGGGTGATTTTAGTTACCATTCGACTTCAACCGGACCGAGCTATTTTGCTACACGGGGAATTGTAGCTGTCAATGTGCTGGGTAATATGGAGGTAGATTCTCCGGGACCCATTCGCATGACCTCCAGCAGCGCAGACAGCCTGGGAACACGGCTCGCAACGCTGAGTCTAAGCGGTGATCTTAGTATTCCATCCGGAACCATCATCGCGCCGCCGTTGGGGAGTGGTACCGGGAAGATCATATTTAATGGCGCAAGCGTACAATCCGTCACCACCCCATCAGCGGGAGGCTCGTTCCAGGGAAATTTGGATTACATCATTGAAGTCGATGCGATTGTTGATCTCGGTACTTCGGTGTTGTCCAATTCATCAGGTACACTCCAGGTCAAAGGGGGACTACGGTTGGGATCCTCGCATCCACTTGGCGCGATTCAATTGGAGAGCAATGGCAATATTCACGTTCTGGGTACGCGCATTTTTGAGCATGGATCAAGTATTGAATACAACGGATCAACACCGCAGTTTATTGGTAACGGGCATCCATCATCGATGGGCGTGAACTTGATTTGTAACAACCAAACTGACATAACACTCCTGCAGGATGTAACAGTAGGAGGGGACTTCTATCAGATGGCTGGCAGTCTGCAGGCAACACCGTTTGCCTTAAATGTTTATGGTGATTTAACATTGCAGGAAGGTGTTCTTTTTCAAGCTGAAATCATACGACTTTTGGGAGATCAAAATCAGGCAGTTTCGGCTAAGGGTACAAGCTTCAAGGACCTGTATATTAATAAGTCGGGCAATGCAAACGTAAAATTACTGAGCCCGTTAGCTTTGGAAGGCATTGTGCTTATCGAGTCAGAAAACACCATACTGGATGCAAATGGCTACCTGACATTGTTGTCCACAACGGACCAGGCCTTTGGCAACGCATGCATTGGTCAATTACCAAATGGATCGGGCGTGATTGGCAATGTAACAATACAACGTTACATGAGTGGTGAAGGAAGGATATACCGTTACATTTCTTCCCCGGTACAAAACGCAACTGTAGCTGCTCTGATGGATGATTTTCCCGTTACCGGTTTGTTTGGAGACCCGAGTACCGGTATTGGCATCGATTCAAATTCACCATCCTTTTACTTTTATGATGAGTCGGTTGGAGGTCTGCAGGAAGGATGGAGACCCTATCCAACGGTAGGGCTTGCGGGCACAAACCCTTTGGAAGCCGGGAGAGGCTATGCAGCGTTTATAAGACAAGGAAGTGGTGCAACCATTTGGGATGTGACGGGAAACTTGAACCAGGGGGAGATTTCACTGCCAGTCACCTTTACGCCAGGCGGTACGTTTTCCAACGGATGGAATTTAGTGGGTAACCCGTACGCCTGTACCATCGATTGGGACGTGAGTGGAGCCGATGGATGGACCAAGCAGCATATATCAAATGTAATCGCCATACGTGACAATGGCGGCGGTGGCATATTTCATTACTGGGATGGTGATGTTAATTATGCGGATATACCCAATGGACAAATCGCTGCAGGCCAGTCAATGTGGGTGAGGGCTACCGACGTCGATCCTGTGTTAGTTGTTCGCGAAGGAAGCAAAGTCACCAATGGTGCTGCATTTTACAGGGTAAGCCCTGCATACATTCCAAGTTTTGCATTGACGCTCAAAAAGGGTACACTGGAAGACAAGGCCTATGTCAAGGTGAGAGAAAATGCAAGTCCCGGACTTGATGATTGGGATGCGCTTAAGATGGATAATGACAACTTTAGCCTCTCGATCTTGTCCGGCGACAGTATTCCAATGGCCATTGATGCCCGGAATAATTTGCCGTGCAATACTGAAATTCTTAGTCTGGTGCTTGCGGATTTGACAATGGGTACCTACTCATTTTCACTAACTACAAAATTTGACTTTGCGAATTTTACCTACACACTGATCGACCATTATCTTAATCGGGAAACGGTATTGCTTTTTGGGCGGGAAGTTGAATTTGTAGTTACGAAAGTTCACGCTTCGTTTGCCCGGGATCGCTTCGCTTTGCGCCTGGATGAGATCATGCCGGACTCAACAAGGAAAGTTGCAGCGCCGGCAGTAGTTTGTTCAGAAGAAGTTATTCCTGTGTTGATAGAAAATGCCCAGGCAGGAATCTATTACACTCTTTGGACTAAAAATGGCAGGCAGTTATCAGGAGAATGGATAGGTGATGATGCCGATTTAAGGATCGAAGTGCCTGCCGATTCATTACAACCTGGCGCACACACATTGGTGGTGAGCGCCCGAAACACGTGCAAACAGGAATTACTTTCAGGCACGATTACAATAACAAAAGAAAAGCAGATTTTACTTTCTGTAGTAGGCGGAACAGGGTGCGCGGGAAGCGCTGTTACCTTAACGGCTTCCTCTGAATCAGATGATCTGACTTACAGCTGGTTTGAGGCCAGGGATGCATCGGATACGTTGGCGCGGGGAGACCAATGGGTAACGCCTCCGATAACAAAGCGAAAGGCGTACTTCGTTTCAGGATTAGGTAGGACAGGGTGCGTAAGTGAACGGTATCCTGTTGTTGCTGAAATAATTCCATTCGATTCTGCAAAGATTACCTGGGTTGGTGCCGCTTTTCTTTCATCAAACTATGCCATGGGCAATCAATGGTATCACGATGGGCAGATTCTTTCCGACGAAGTTGATCAGCAAATTGAATTGAAAGCGCCGGGAAAATACAGCCTGCACGTAGCTGTAAACGGGTGCATCACTTCGGATTCAGTTGAATTTACAATCACCGGTATGAATCATGCAGCGCCACGGCCCTTTAACCTCTTCCCAAACCCGGTAGAGGACAGGCTGATCATTGAAGGTACGGATGGCGATGTTGAGATGATTGAAATAATAGATGCCATGGGAATAGCGGTTCACAGGCTTAGGGCTGATGATATGAAAGATGGAAAAGGGACTATAGTAATCAGTATAAGCGGGCTTGCTTCCGGGATGTACCTGGCAGTGATCACATGTAAGGCTGCTTCACAGTTTATCCGGTTCGTTAAACGCCGGTGATTGGGTTCAATGTTTTGCGGTGGGTACCTGACTACGTGCGTACAAAGGTGCTCCGCATTTTCCTTCGCGACTTTTGCCTCCTTGCTTCACCTGTGCGCATTGGATCAGCCAGGGTAGGCGGCTGAAGTTACCTATGACTATTCATTCCCATTTGGGAATTGCCGACTTTTCATCGATTGCGGCTTGCTGGGGCTGGCGGAGTACCATAAAAAAAGCGATGCTATGCATCGCTTTAAGGTTAAGGTTTAGGGGTCTGGTGCCTATGCGCCGAATAAGTCCTTTTGAATATCCGAAGCTTTGTTTTCAGCATCTTGTTTTATTTCTGCTGCTTTTTCACTTACCGTGCCAGCTACAGAAGAAGCTGTGTTCGCCAGGTACTGTTTTACATCAACAGCCTTTTGGACTACTGGTTTCACGCTAATCCTTACCCTCTTTTTGATTGCCTTTGTTTTTTTTGCTACTGTTTTTTTCACAGCCTTCGTCCCAGCTTTCACTTTTCTGGCAACTGTCTTTGCTTTTTTTGCAACCTTCCTGGTCGTCTTTCTAGCAGCGGTCTTCGCTTTTTTGATTGACTTGCTTACCTTTTTAGCCGTTTTTTTTGCAGTTCGTTTGACTTTTCTGGCTGATTTTTTTACGGCCTTCTTTACAGTTTTTTTTGCTGACTTCTTAGCTTTCTTTGCCATAGCAATTAAATGTTTTATGTAGCGAAAAGTTAAAGAATTATCTTATCACATTGATACAATTGGCAAGAAATTATTTATGGGGCCGTATGATGGGTACGAAAAGATTGACAAAAATTGAGGATCAATGTAGCCAGACTTCAACTTCATATTCTGGCCTGATACGTATACAGTTCAAAGTACCGGCCTTTCTTGTCAATCAGTTCTTCATGCTGTCCGCGTTCGGCGATAGCCCCTTGCTCAACAACCAAAATCTGGTCCGCCTGTCGGATGGTACTCAGGCGGTGGGCGATAACAAATGTTGTTCTGCCACGCATCAGGCTGCGCAGGCTCTCCTGGATGAATGTTTCACTTTCGGTGTCCAGATTTGATGTCGCTTCATCCAGTATAAGAATCCTTGGATTTGCCAGAATAGCCCTGGCGATGGCTATCCGTTGGCGTTGACCTCCTGATAACTTAACGCCCCGCTCACCTATCAAGGTATCCAATCCCTTCTCAAATCGATCTGTAAATTCATGAACATGAGCCGCTTTTACAGCCTTTTGTACTTCTTCTTCTGTGGCATTCGGTCTGGGGAAAAGTATATTTTCCCTGATGGTACCTTCAAATAAGAAGTCGTCCTGCAATACGACACCCAGCTGACTTCGGTAGCTGTCCAGCGAGATTTCAGACAAATCCATGCCATCTACACGGATGGTGCCACTGCCCGGATTTAGAAACGAAGCCGCCAATCCGGCAATCGTAGTCTTACCTGATCCGGAGGTTCCCACTAAAGCGGTAACCGTTCCCGCCGGTGCGGTGAAGCTGATGTCTTTCAGGACTGGCTTCCCTTCCTCATATTCGAACGATACATGGTCGAAAACCACGTCGCCCTTGATTTCGCCGATTTTTATCTTCCGCACAGTACCATCATCTTCGGGCTCCATGTTCATCAACTCTTCAGTACGATCCAGTCCGGCGAAGGCTTCCGTAAGCTGGCTTCCGATGTTACTCATCTGTACGATGGGCGCAATCATAAATCCGAGGAAGAGTGTAAAAGAAAAGAAATCGCCTACCGTCATCTGATGCTGAACAATCATGTAGCCACCTATGCCCATGATACCCGTTGTCGCCAGTCCAAGCAGGAAGGTGGCAGAACTGGTTACCAGGCTGGTAGAGGTAAGGCTCTTTCTGACATTTTGAAAAAGCCGGTCTACACCATCTTCAAAGGTTTTGATTTCCTGCGCTTCCGCATTAAAGCCCTTGATTACGCGCACGCCGTTGAGTGTCTCTGTAAGCCGTCCCGTAACTTCAGCATTGAGCACACCGCGTTCACGAAAAATAGGACGGATATAGGAGAATGCCTTCAGGGAAATAAGTCCAAATACGATTACCGGCACAAGGACGTACAGCGTCATCATTGGACTGATGCGGATAAGCACCACAAGGCAAATAACAGCGCTCAGAAGCCCTCCAACAAGCTGCACCAGTCCAGTACCCACCAGATTCCGGACACCCTCTACGTCATTCATAATGCGCGATACGAGGGCACCTGATTTGTTGTTGTCAAAGAACCGGATAGGTAGCCTGAGGAGTTGTTTCTGGACCTTGGCCCGAAGAATAGAGATAAGGTGCTGTGCCTCTACGCTCAATATTTTGGTGAGCATGAAGGAAGTAATGGACTGAACTACTATGGCGCCTGTAACGGCCAGCAACAAGACTTTGAGCATTTCCAAATTGCCTTTCGCAATCACATCATCCATCAGGTACTTGCTAGCGCCGGGTAGAACCAAACTGGAAAGACGACTGATAACGATGAGGATCAGGCCAAAAAAAAGGAGCTTCTTGCGCGGCCAGATAATCGTTTTAAAGACATGGGCAATTGTGACCTTATGTTTGGGCTTAGTAGCGGGCTTATTATTGGGCATTGTTCGGGTTTAAAGGTATATGATATCAGTTAGGGTCGTAGAAGGACCTGCTTTTATTTTAAATGAGATGTATTTGTTCCAGGCAAGCTGCCCGGTCAGTTCAGTGAAATCTGTTGGTACAAAAGATCCAGGCGCGAGCATCCTTTCGAACCTTGAAAATTCTTTGGAAGCTGGGCATTTTCCACGCAACAAAGCAGTACTGTTTCAGGCGTAGAGCAGCTCTTTTTGCGCTGAAACTTTTTCGCTGTTGATGTATTCATCGTATGTCATCAACTTATCGATGAATCCGTTTGGTGTGATTTCAATAATTCTGTTCGCCACGGTTTGTGTGAATTCATGATCGTGCGAGGTGAAAAGTACCGTTCCGGGGAAATCTTTCAATGCATTGTTAAAGGCAGTGATCGACTCCAGATCCAGGTGGTTAGTGGGCTCATCCAGGATCAGTACGTTCGCTCCGGTTAACATCATGCGGGAAATCATGCAGCGCACTTTTTCACCGCCTGAAAGCACATTGCATTGCTTGAATACTTCTTCACCCGAGAAGAGCATTTTTCCCAAAAATCCCCGCACGTATATTTCGTCTTTGTTTTCTTCGTCAGCAAATTGCCGCAGCCAATCGATAAGGTTGTCGTCGGATTGAAAAAATTCTTCATTGTTTAAGGGCAGGTAGGCTGTGGTGATGGTTTGCCCAAATTTAAATTCTCCTGAATCAGCTGTTGCCTCAGAGGTCAGGACCTGAAATAATGAAGTGATCGCAAGACTATCCTTGCTGAGGAAGGCAATCTTATCTCCTTTGTTTACATAGAAATCAAGGTTGTGAAAAAGCGTTGTTCCGTTTGCAGAAAAGCTCAGGTTTTCAACGTGTAATATCTGGTCTCCCGCCGTGCGTTTTTGCTGATAGATGATCGCCGGATATTTTCGGTTGGAAGGTTGAATATCATCAACATTGATTTTCTCCAGTAGTTTCCTTCTACTGGTAGCCTGTTTTGATTTGGAAGCATTTGCACTGAACCGTGAAATGAACTCCTGCAGTTCTTTCTTCTTTTCTTCAGCCTTCTTGTTGGATGCTGAGCGCTGGGACAAGGCCAGTTGACTGGATTGATACCAGAATGAATAATTTCCTGTGAAAAGCTTGATGGCCCTGAAATCAATATCCACGATATGGGTACAAACGGTATCCAGAAAGTGGCGATCATGTGATACAACAATTACGGTGTTTTTGAAATCCAGTAGGAAATCTTCTAGCCAACTTACTGTATGAATGTCCAGATCGTTTGTAGGTTCATCCAGGATGAGAATGTCAGGGTTTCCAAAGATCGCCTGGGCCAGGAGCACCCTGACTTTCTGATTTCCATTCAACTCTTTGACAAGCTTTTCGTGATCTTCTTCAGTGATACCCAGTCCGCTTAACAGGGCTGCGGCGTCCGACTGGGCATTCCATCCGTCCATTTCGGAGAATTCTCCTTCCAGTTCGGAGGCGCGAATGCCATCGGCTTCCGAAAAGTCAGGTTTTTCATAGATGGCATCTTTTTCTTTCATGATGCTCCAAAGCTTGCTATGGCCCTGCATCACCGTATCCAATACGGGCACTTCGTCAAATTCATAGTGATTCTGGCGCAAAACAGCCATTCGCTTGCCCGGGTCAATACTGATATTCCCCCTGGTTGGATCGATTTCGCCAGACAAAATCTTCAGGAATGTTGATTTTCCGGCACCGTTTGCACCGATAACCCCATAGCAATTTCCCGATATGAACTTGATGTTGACTTCGTCAAACAATACCCTTTTTCCGAACTGAAGTGACAGATTATTAGCAGCAATCATAATGGTTTGAAAAAATAAGCTGCAAAGATAAGGAAAAGGCTGATGGTATCGTTCTTAATTTGTAATCGTCTTTCTTAATTCTGATAATTTGGCGAACTCAGCAATGAATTTGCAATAAATAATAACGCCTCTTCTGCAATTTTGGTTCTCCGTCATGGGTGTATTTTTTAAACCGTTTTTACCAGCCGAGCACACAAGTTTTCCAAGACTATTTTCTGATCACATTGCAGAAGCGTGCCCCACAGAAGTAAGCATGATACGGTTTCGATTTCTGTTGATTGGGGATTTTGCCCACACGGAAATCAGCAAATTAGGGAGCGTAAACTAAAATCCGGCAAACTGATTTTTGTCAGCCACTATATGGAACAATAATTATAGTTTTATAAAGGACGAGGTAAAGGCGATGATAGTTGATAGGACGGCCATATTTCAAAACCGAGAACATGCCGCTCATCTTTTGGGAGAGCGGCTCATGGTTTATAAAAATGCAGACGCTGTGGTGGTCGCTGTTTCGGGTGGCGGTATCCATATCGGCGCATATCTGGCAAAACTCCTGCAGCTTCGATTGGAGGTTATACCCTGTAGAAAGATCAAAAATCCTGCTGATGAGCAAAAAACGATTGGGGCAGTCAGTGCGGAGGCTGTCGTGTTTCACGAAGAGGAACATAACATTCCCCAGGATTATATCTATCATCAAATCCAGCTCATGCAGCATGCCATTCAGCGACAATGTAAACGCTATCATAAGGAGACTTTGCGTCAACTGTTAGAAGACAGAATAATTATTCTCGTGGATGATTTGGTCATGACGGGTGATACCATGCTGGCTAGTATCAGAACGATCAGAAATTATGGGCCACTAGAAATTATTGTGGCCGTACCCATTGTCACGCCAGAAGGAACACGGGCGATCGCGGACGAAATGGACAAAATACTTTATCTGACAATCGAACCGCAACCCATGGGAAGAGTTTACAAAGATTTTCCTGATGTCGCGCAGGAAGAAGTTCTTGAAATATTGCGCAAATCCCGGTCGCGCACCAATCCCGGTGAGGAATTCTGGTCCAATTAGTAACGCCTAAGGAAATTCACTTCAGCTTGCCCTTATAGGTTTTCTTGAATAATTCAAACCGCGGTATGGAAACGCCTTGTACATAAGGATTGCCCGGATTATGTTCAATATAATCCTGATGGTATCCCTCCGCGCGATAAAAATCGTTGAGCTGCTTTACTTCGGTCACGATTGGATTTTTGAATTGTCCGGAAGTTGAAAAGCGCTGCAAGGACTGCTCCGCAATTTCTTTCTCCTGCGGTGTATTGTAGAATAAGATTGAACGATATGAAGAACCTCTGTCTGGTCCTTGCCGGTCGCGCGTTGTAGGATCGTGCGACGAAAAAAAGACGTTGATCAACTCTTTATAACTAATCACCTGCGGATTATAGTAAACCAATACTGTTTCTGCGTGGCCTGTGGTTTCCGTATTTACAAGTTCATACGTTGGGAATGCCACAGTGCCTCCGGCATAGCCTGATATAGCAGAATCCACGCCCACAACAGCCTCAAAAATATGTTCTGAGCACCAAAAACACCCTTCTGCGAACGCAGCTATCCCTTTTCCTTTGGGCGCAGTGAGTGTTACTTTCCTGATGTCATTTTTCTTCTGTTTTTGCGCCTGGCACGAAAAGAATAAAATGGTAGCAAGAACAATAAGCGTTGATGGAAGGATGTGTTTCATATGGCAGGATTCAATGATATTGCAATTAACTAAAATTGGGCGTCTGAAAAAGTCTTTTGGATGACAGATGGCATAAACAGGATAGTATTGGTATACTAACGCATTAATATGCCCGATGTTTTTAACTGTTGCGGGATCCGGTAATTGCGCCAGGTGCGTGGAGACCGTCCGGATAGCAGACCCCGGGGACAAAATGAACTGTAGCGATGAAATTATGCCCCCTTGGAACTAATTATATGCATCGAAAGCACTAAATTCCGCATCATGAATGAAAATCAAAAACAATCCCTGGTTTCAAGGCGAAAATTCATGGAAAAAGCTGCAGCGATCTCGGCATTTTCCATCGTCCCCAGGTTCGTGTTAGGCGGAAAAGGATACCTGACTCCAAGTGACAAGATCAACCTTGGGTTCATTGGTACAGGAAAGCAAAGTATTGGTCTGATGCGCAATTTCATATCGACAGGTGAGGTCCAATTGGTCGGCGCCTGCGATGTGTATCAAAGTAAACTGGATATCTTCATTGACCAGATCAAAAAGTTCTACACGGAGAAAGATTTGAAAGGAGAAGGGGTATGTAAACCCTATTCGGATTTCAGAGGGTTGCTGGACAACAAGGATGTGGATGCAGTTGTTATCGTTTCACCTGATCATTGGCATGCGGTAATGGCTGTAAATGCAGCGAATGCCGGAAAAGATATTTATTGTGAAAAACCCTTATCGCTTACTGTGAAAGAAGGCAGGGCTATGGTCAACGCAGCACGAAAAAACAAACGTATTTTTCAGACGGGAAGTATGCAACGCTCCTGGCCAGAATTCCGGCAAACTGCAGAGCTGATACGCAATGGATACATAGGTGGCATAAAGGAAGTTAAGGTAAGTGTAGATGGTCCGCCCGAACCCTATAACTTGCCTGCAGAACCGGTGCCTGCCGGGCTCGATTGGACTTCATGGCTTGGCCCCAATGAGTACAAGCCCTTTAACAATGATATTGCGCCTATGCCATCCGATACATTTTGGGCGCGCTGGAGATATTACAAGGAGTTTGGTGGCGGTGGAATGACCGACTGGGGTGCGCACATGTTTGACATTGTACAGTGGGCACTGGACATGGACAATTCAGGTCCGGTGGAGGTTAACTACCCGGATGGGCAGGAGTTCACTTTCCTGACCTACAAATATGCCGATGGACTTCCGATGACCCATGAAAACTTTGGTAAGAACAACGCCATTCGTTTCATTGGTACATCGGGTCAAATTGATGTCCGGCGGAGAAACCTGGAAACGACACCCACGGAATTGAAGGATCAGGTTATTGGTCCGAATGAAAAGCACGTTTACTTTAGTGAAAATCACTACAAGGATTTTCTGCAGGCCATACGGAAAAGGAGTATGCCTATTTGTGATGTTGAGATTGGTCACCGAACCGCCACGGTATGCAATATTGGAAATATTGCATATGAATTGAAACGTTCCCTGAAGTGGGATCCGAAAACCGAAAAATTTGTAAACGATAAGGAAGCCAATGCGCTGCTATCACGGCCACTAAAAAAGGAATGGTCTATACGATTGTAGATTTGGTGCTGCAGTCTACGGCAGCGGTCAGACAATCTTTGGAAGAGAAACGATTAATAAAATTCTATACGGATGAAAAAAAATATACAGTTCTTATTCATTTTTGCAGCTGCCTTCTGCTGCACAGAATTGTTAGGCCAACCAACCGAGCAATTTATAAAAGTAGTTGTTGCCCCTGATCATACCGACTGGGCCTACACATCCGGGGAAAAAGCGAAGTTTACGATAACGGTTCTGCAAAATGGGAATCCTCTGCATGACGTTAAAATCCGCTATGAGATAGGGCCTGAAAAACTTGACCCGACAACGAAAAAGGAAAACGTAGCGCTTCCCAAGGGGATTATAACGGTTGATGGCGGTACCCTTAGGACAGCTGGATTTTTGCGCTGTGTTGCAGAGGCCGAGGTAGACGGAAAGATTTATAAAGGATTGGGTACTGCGGGATTCGATCCGCTTTCGATTAAGCCAACTGTTGCTAACCCTTCAGATTTCGTGCAATTCTGGGACCAGGCAAAAACAGACCTCGCAACTATACCCATTGATGCACGCATGACACTTTTGCCAGACCGGTGCACGGAAAAGGTAAATGTATATGAAGTCAATCTTCAGAACTTCAGACTTGGATCGCGTTTATACGGCATCTTGTGCGTTCCGAAGGCGGAGGGTAAGTACCCGGCATTGTTGAAAGTTCCGGGTGCAGGCGTCCGGCCTTACGGAGGTGATATCGCGATGGCCGAAAAAGGCATCATTACCTTTGAAATTGGCATTCACGGTGTTCCGGTTACAATGGACCAGGAGATATATCGCGATCTTGGTGCAAGTGCCGTAAATGGATACTGGGCGTATAACCTGGACAACAAGGATCGCTATTACTACAAGAGAGTGTATATGGGATGCGTTAGAGCGAATGACTTTTTAGTGAGCCTGCCGCAGTTCGATGGGGTAAACCTGGCCGTAACAGGCGGAAGTCAGGGTGGAGCGCTGTCCATCATCACGGCCGGTCTCGATTCTCGTGTAAAATATTTAGCATCGTTTTATCCTGCTTTAAGTGATATGACAGGATACCTCAACGGTAGGGCAGGAGGGTGGCCTCATCTCTTTGACAAAAACAACCTGCCTTATAATAATTTGAAGGAAAAAATTGAGACCGTAGGTTATTTCGATGTCGTGAATTTTGCACGGTTGTTGAAAATTCCCGGCTTGTACTCCTGGGGATTTAACGATGAAACCTGTCCGCCAACTTCTATGTATGCCGCCTACAATGTAATTACAGCACCCAAGGATTTATACCTGGCACTGGAAACCGGCCATTGGACATACCCGGAGCAGCGTGAGAAATTTAGCATGTGGTTGGAAGAAAGACTCAAAGGAAAATAACACATACCATGAAAGTGTCCTTCCGTGTGAGTGTTTCCATATTCCTGCTCATATTTTCGTTTGGTTGCTCGGGACCGGCCGGGCATGAGGTTGAGGAAGATGTCGATGTTTGTATTTACGGGGGCACTTCTGCCGGCGTTATTGCCGCCTACACGGCAAAGCAATTGGGAAAGTCTGTCTTGCTTATTGAGCCTGGAAAGCATTTGGGTGGTTTGACCGCCGGAGGGTTGGGGTATACCGATATCGGCAATAAATATGCAGTCACTGGCATTGCACGGGATTTTTACCGCAAGGTGGGCAGCCACTATGGGAAATTCGAACAGTGGATATTTGAGCCGCACGTTGCTGAAAATACGTTTAATGAATATATCCAGGCCGCAAATGTAGATGTATGGTACGACTACCGTATCGTCTCCGCGGCAAAAGAGGATGGAATCATTCAATCCATTTTGTTAGAGAATGCTGGCCAGCCAAGTGCCTCAACGAATAGGGTTGTTCGTGCCAAAATGTTTATTGATTGTAGTTACGAGGGTGATCTTATGGCCAGATCAGGTGTATCGTATACTGTAGGGCGCGAAGGCAATGATTTATACGACGAAACTTACAATGGATTTCAGCTGCGCGATAAACATCAGTTTGTCGATGGTATTGATCCCTATAAGGTCAAAGGCAAACCGGAAAGCGGATTGCTCTGGGGCATAAGCGACGGTCCTGTAGCGGCCACAGGAACGGGCGACAAAAAAGTGCAGGCTTATAATTTCCGGATTTGCCTTTCCCGCGATCCGGCAAACAGCATACCCATTACGCGACCGCCAAATTATGATTCTTCACAGTATGAGTTATTGGTCCGGGTCTTTGAAAAAGAACCTGACAAACCCTTTAACCTGATTCTAAAACCTGATCTGATGCCGAATGAAAAACTCGACATCAATAATAATGGCCCTTTTTCTACGGATATGATCGGCATGAACTACGAATATCCGGAGGCAAACTATGAAGAAAGAAATGTAATCATCAGGAAGCTTGAAGCGTACAACAAGGGACTTTTATATTTTATAGGTCATGATCCAAGGTTGCCGAATCATATTCGCGATGAGATGTTACAATGGGGTTATCCAAAAGATGAATATACGGGTACAGGTAATTGGTCTCACCAGGCATACATTCGTGAAGCCAGGAGAATGATCGGATCGTATGTAATGACCCAGCACAATTGCGAAGGTGACGTTACTGTTGACGATGGTATCGGCATGGCCGCGTATACGATGGACTCCCATAACATACAGCGACTTGTTGTGGACGGTATGGTTAAAAACGAAGGTGATGTTCAGGTAGGCGGATTTCCTCCTTATCCCATATCTTACCGTTCTATTATTCCAAAGTCGGGTGACTGCAAAAATTTGCTGGTACCCGTTTGCCTGTCGGCTTCGCATATTGCATACGGATCTATTCGGATGGAACCGGTGTTTATGGTGTTGGGTCAATCTGCTGCTACCGCAGCGGTTCAAGCCATCGACAGTAAAATAGACGTTCAGGAAGTGGATGTTAACAAGCTGAAAAGCATATTAATAAATAACCCATTGGCAGATGGTAGTACGCGTGAATTACTGATCGATAACGAGGATAAGGCAAATGTTGCTATCAACGGAACGTGGGCCATTGAAAATAATGCGCGCGGCTGCTATGGACCATCCCTATTGTTAAGCCCTGGCAATGAGGAAGCGACGAACAGTACTGTGCAGTTTAATGCTGCTGTAGAAAGAGATGGTAAGTATCAGGTATTCGCCTACTTCCCAAGGGTCGAGGGTGGTTCTTCCCGGGTTAACATCGTTTTTTATGACGGCAAAGAGAAGCATGAAGTAATTGTCAGGCCAAACCAGGTACGCATCGAAGGGCAAACTTCCGGTGAATGGATTTTAGTGGGTGAATATGAATTGGAAAAGGGAGCGCAGAGTTATGTTGAGATATCAACGCATTTGGCGGATGGCATAGTTTTAGCAGATGCTGTTTTGATTTTTCCGAAGAACTAAGTTTACTTTATAAAGGATTAAGATTAAACCCTGACATATGAAAAGAAGAAATTTTATCCGAAGCACTTCGCTTGCTACAGCTGGTTTGTTTCTTACCAGGGATCTTTACGCGAGTGGAAAGGCTGATGTTGTATACGGTCATGGTAATATGAAGTATGTGCTGGACAAGCAATGGTGCAAAGCAGATCCGCTGAAGAACCCTGTGAACGATTGTCATGAAATGGTGCAGGACGCCGCTGGGAGGATCATGTTGCTGACTAATGAGACGAAAAACAATATCATGATTTTCAATACGTCAGGCAAATTGTTGAAAACCTATGGCCATTCATTTCCCGGAGCACATGGCTTAACCTTATTTGATGATACGCTTTTTGTGACAGATACAGTAAAACATCAGGTATATAAAACAGATTTGAAAGGAAATATTTTGTTAACGTTGGATGCACCCAGGGAGGATAACTTATACCCTAAACAAGAGTTGTTTGTTCCAACCGAGGTCGCGGTAACACCGAAAGGAGATTTTTATGTAGCCGATGGCTATGGGTCACAATACATCTTGCATTATGATCAGTCCGGGAAGTTGATGAATTATTTTGGCGGAAGAGGAGACGGAGACGAAAAACTGGATAATGCGCACGGCGTTTGTATTGACAATCGCAATGGAACGCCAACATTGTTGATTACGGATCGTACGAGAACCTGTTTCAAAATGTTTACCATGGATGGTCAACTTATCGGAATTATCAAACTGCCGGGTGCATGTGTTTGCAGGCCAGTGATTAAAGGTGAATACCTGTATGCAGCCGTGTTGCGGTCACCTGACTTAAGTGCAGAAAAGACAGGCTTTGTTACCATTTTGGATAAGCAGAACAAGGTTGTCTCTAACCTGGGGGGTACTCAACCCGAATATGACGCAGCAGGAAATCTGAAACCTATGGCACAGGCTGAAAAAATCTTCGTTCATCCGCATGATGTCTGCGTGGACCGTGATGATAACTTATACGTTGCGCAATGGGCATCGGGGAAGGTTTATCCCTATAAGTTTAATCGTGTCTGATTGGGGGGTTAGGAATAGCGGCATAGCCTAAAGTCAGGGCGCGGCCGTTTTATGCCACGGTGTTAACGGGTTTATTCGCCAGGAAGCCTTCGATATTCTTCTTTGTTATGGCCAACATACGCGTTCTTGCCTCCAAACTCATCCAGGCATTGTGCGGTGTTATCAGGCAATTTTTCGCATGAAGCAAGGGATTGGAGTGCGTTGGAGGCTCCTTTGAAAGTACGTCGAGGGCAGCGCCCGCAAGCTTATCTGTATTTAATGCCTCGGCCAGGTCGTGTTCGTTTATCAGTTGTCCACGAGCCGTGTTGATCATCAACAAGCTCGGCTTGACGAGGTTCAACAAATCGTGATTAACAAATTGGTTATTCGCCTTTGTTAGTGGACAATGA
>JAOUDZ010000198.1 GCA_029858965.1 Cyclobacteriaceae bacterium | reverse complement strand
CAACGACAATATTGAACCTTTTGTAAGAAAGATTTCCGGATCGTTAGGTTGCATGGCATGTGCCTGGTCAAGCAAATCCAATGCTTGACCATATTCTTCTAGATTCGAAAGAATTTGTGCTTTTAGTGTGATTAGCTCTATAGAGAATGGATATTGGCTGATGGCCTGATTAACTGCGTGAAGAGCCTTGCTATGCTTACCCCGCATCATATAATGATCAATGATCTGCTCGTAGGCATCTAAATCAAAAAACTCTGCTTTCTTTTTCCGGAGGTGGTCTTCAAATCGTTTTATCAGCTCATTTCCTTCTTCTCTTTTACGATATTCTTTCGCCATGGACTAAAGGTTTTCCTAAAATAGCTAAATCTGAGGTAAAGCTAAGACCTTTCTGCCAATTTTCCAGATTTCATTTTTTCCGCATAATAGGCGCAGCATCTCTGCAAGGTTTTATCTATAGGCCGGAATTCAAAATTGAGCCTATTCTTGATTTTTTGGTTTTCGAAAATGAATTGACCCCCGGCAAGTCGTGCCGTTTCACGGGTAAGGCGCGGTTCCACGCCGGCGATCCTGGAACGCAAACCCTCGGCGAAAGCACCAATTCCTAATAGATTTTTGGTTAGCCTAATCGAGGGGCCTTTTTTATTGAATTCCTTTGCAACCCTATCAAAAAAATCTTTAAAGGATATTTTTCCGGCCGAAGCAATAAAGCGTTCACCCTCAATACCGGAATATAGTAGTGCATAGATTAGATCCGCTACATCAATTACATCAACATAATTAAGGGGCCCATCAAAATAGAACGGTTTTTGATCCCATACATATTTAAACAATTGGGCGCTGCTCAAGTTCCAATTAGCTTCGGCCAGGATCACCGAGGGGCTAATTATGACTGTGCTTATGCCTTCTTCCTGGCCACGAAATATTTCAAGTTCCGCCAGGTATTTTGCTTTTGCGTAAACGCTGTTCTGTGGAGTATCCACCCATTTGTTATTTTCCGCGACAGATTTATCCCCTTTTTGCCTACCGAGGGCTGCTACAGAACTTACATGTACCAGTCGCTGTATCCCCTGTGCAAGACAAGTATTTACGACATTGCGCGTACCCTGAACATTGATGTCTAATACTTGCGCTGCTCTTCTTGGGTTGAAGGAAACAGCAGCGGCAGTATGAATGACCTGGGTTACATCCTTAAATGCTTCGCTTAGATTCACCGTATCCAGAATATCGGCTTCGCACCAGGTTACCTTGTTATTGACGTCGTCTAACAACGAAACATCACTTCCTTCGCGTTTGATTGCTTTAAAAGTTTCGTTCTGCTGGATAAGTTTTCTTACCACAAAACTACCGAGTAGGCCGTTTGCACCAGTAACAGCGATCATGATTCCGGATTTATGAGTTCAAGAGGTAATGTCAAAGAGAATTATTAAGGAGGGGCAGAGAAAGCGCTTTTTGAAAGTATTTAAGTTGCTGTGCTTCTTCGACGAGTCTCACATGTTGCAGATGATGACAATCACTCCCAAGAAGATGCACCCAACCTTTGTCGATTAATTTGTGGGCAGTAGTCTGCACGATCTTCGAATAGAATCCCGTAATTGAACTGATATTCATTTGAAAAAGGACACCACGATCAATGAGATCTTCCGCTTTCTCCAAATTATTCTGCAGGTAGAGATAGCGTTCAGGGTGAGCCAATACGGGTTTATACCCCTTGGTGGTTGCAAGAAAGATGAACTCCTTCATATTGAAGGGCTCATTCAGAAAATTGGTCTCAAAAAGAAGAAAGTTCTTGCCAAACGTCAGCATTTCTTCGTTTTGCTCAACCATTTGATATACTTGTTCATCAAGGTAATATTCAGCAGCAGCCTCAATTTGCATGTCAATTTCCTGGTTCTCCAGATACATTCGGAGTTTGTCAAGTCTTGCCAGGATTTTTTTGGTTGTGTTTTTATAGGCATCGCTCATTACATGCGGGGTCGTAATGAGTTTTTTATACCCTAACTTTTTGAAATGCAGAATTACATCTTCAGATTCTTCATAGGACTGCACACCATCATCCAGCCTTGGCAGGAGATGAGAATGGATATCAATCTGCAAAGGATCGATAGTCTTAATCGGCTCTTTTTTTCTTACCCAATCTAGCACTATGCCTTAAAAATTTTGTTTAACCAATTATTTCTTCCTGGCTCTTCATAATAACCATAACCATAACTTTGTTCTCCTGTGTTCGGCAAAGCATTAAGGAGCGTTGTAATATTTGAGAATTTGTTAATGTTGATTATCCGTTGCAAGTTGTAAAGAAAATCTTTCTTTGAATAATTTGCCCGGAAAATATAGATGGAAATATCTGATCGTTTCATCGCCATAATTCCGTCGGTGACAAGCCCCACGGGGGGTGTGTCCAGTATGATGTAGTCGTAACTTTTCTTCAAATCTTCCAGTAGTCCTTCAAATTCTCCATTCATGAGTAGTTCAGAAGGATTTGGTGGGTGTGGACCCGAAGGTACATAGTGTAAATTTTCCAATGGCGTTTTCGTTATGCAGTTGGCCCACTTTTCTTTCCTTATCAAAATAGTGCTGATACCCTTTGTTTTATCTTCGATATCAGTTGGTGCGTTAGTTTTTGGTTTGCGCATGTCCAGGTCAAGTAGGATTACTTTCTTATTGGATAACGCCATTACGCCTCCAAGGTTCATAGCGATGAAAGATTTCCCCTCACCCGATACGGTAGAAGAGATGGCAATGACTTTCTTGGGTGTATGAACATTGAAATAATCGAGATTCGTGCGAAGTGTCCGAATGGCTTCCGAAACCATAGACTTGGGGTGGTCGATCACATGCAAACCAATTTCATTTAGGTAGCGGGATGATGGGACGATACCCAGCACCGGTACGCGTTCTAATTTCTCAATTTCCCCAAGGCTTGTTATTTTGTTGTTTATGAGATAAAGCGAGCCCAGTACGAAAAGCATGAGTACGATACTGGCAACAAACCCAACGCCGGCGATCATTAGTTTATTGGGTGAAATTGGCTTCGCAGGCACTGTCGCCGGGGATAGGATCTTGAAGTCCGGAATGCTGCCGGCCTGAGTAATCTCAAACTCCGATTTTGATTGCATGAGCGACAGGTAAAACTGCTCATATAACTTGTAGTAGCGCATGTTCTTTGAGTATTCTGTAGTTTTGTCCGGCAGGTTGACAAATTCATTTTCTAACCTGGCTCTCTGTTGATTTACGTCCTGAAGTTTTTTGAGTGATTCAGCTTTTTGCTCAGCTAACTGATTGTATGCGTTTAACTCGATCGTCTCAATTGCTTTTTGTTTTTCCCGATACGCAAAAGTTATTTCGTTGTATGAAAGCTTTAATTTTTCTTGCTCGAGATGAAGCTGCTCCAACAACGCGAGATTATTAGCCAGGGTAGGCGGGAGTACCTGTCTTTGTGATAGCGAAATAAAATAGTCCCCTGCCTTCAGACCGTCCATTAGTGAATTTATTTGACTGATTTTCTGTGTCAGATTGAACCGCTGGGAATCAATTAGATTGATCAATTCCACAGTATTCATTAGTTCTTCATCAAGGTTGTTGGTTCTGTTTTGAAGTGTAAAGTTTTCAAAATAGTGCTCATAGTTCTCCATGCTCTTTTCAATACTTAAGAGTTCATTTGAGATCCAATCAATCTTTTGCTTAGTTGCAAGATTCTTTTGCTCGTTACTGTATTGAAGATAAATGGTGTCAATCTTACTTAGTATTTCATGTGCCTTGAAAGGATTGTTGTCCTTGAAAGATATTCGGACGGTGTTGGCATTAAAATTCAATGGTTCTGCGGTAAGGTTTCCAAGCAGATAGTCGAGTAGAAATTCTTTACTGTTAATAACAAAGAAATATCCAATTTCATCGCCCTTCGTAAATTTATTGTTCTTCTGAAAAGAAAGTTCGAGACCATCAATTGTTATGCTGGAGTTGTAGGAGCCTTTGATTGGTTCTCCTTTGTTGCCACAAGTTAATATGAATTCATTTGGGCCGCTTTCGTCAAAATAAATAGGTGTGTTA